>JAJNBN010000322.1 GCA_021156225.1 Verrucomicrobiota bacterium
TTGATATTCGCCGAATGCTCCACCGCCGTAGTCACCACATGCTTTTTATCAGGCTGGGTGAGCAGGGCGCTTTGGATGGCGGACTTGTTGCTTTCTGTACCGCAACTGGTGAAAATGATCTCCTTCGGATCGGCATTGATCAGCGCGGCAAGCTGTTCCCGCGCTGCCTCAATATCCTTCACCACCTTGTTGCCGAAACGATAGGCGCTGGAAGGATTGCCCCAATGCTCAGTTAAAAAGGGCAGCATGGCCTCCACCACCTCCGGAGCAATCCGGGTGGTGGCGTTGTTATCGAAATACACTAATTTCCGCTGGCTCATGCCGCCGACTTTGCTAAATTTACCGTCTTGCTTGAACGGTTAGGCCGTTCGGTGATGACAAGCAAGCACAGATTGAATGGCCTACGTGATAGTACGGTAAAGTATTTTTTAGGCACTTTTAGCCGGTTTACACCGCTTTAGCCCATTGACAGCAGATAGTGAATGTGAAATCATTACTAACATTAGTAGTTTACTTATGATTACAGACAAAGCGGTTGCCCCCGCACCTACCGAAGAAAAGAAATTGACCCACAACGAAGGGCTCAAGACGGCTATCCCTACCCTCGCAGGCAATATCGCCGCCACGCTGAACGATTCCGGTGCTATTTGCTTCAGCACGGACGATGAGCAATTCCTGAAATTCCACGGCATCTATCAGCAGGATGACCGGGACAAGCGCAAGACCGGCAAGCTCTACATCTGGATGATCCGCGGTCGTATCCCAGGTGGCGTGCTCTCCGGCCCGCAGTACCTCGTCTATGATCGTCTCGCGACGAACTACGGCAACCAGACCTTGCGCATCACCTCGCGCCAGAGCTTCCAGTTCCACGGCGTGGTGAAGGCCGGCCTTGGCCCGCTGATGAAAGAACTGAACGAAGCCATGATGGACACGATCGCCGCGTGCGGTGACGTGAACCGTAACGTCATGTCTCCGCCGGTGCCTGCGCGCAATGAGATCCACAAGCAGTTGCTCGTGGACGCCACGCGCGTAAGCGAAGCGCTCATGCCGAAGACGAAGGCATACCACTCCATCTGGGTGGACGGCGTGCAGCTCAATCTCGATGAGCAGCAGAACAAAGATTTCGTCGATCCGCTCTACGGCAAGACCTACCTGCCGCGTAAGTTCAAGACCGCGTTTGCCGTCCAGCCCGTCAATGACGTGGACGTGCTGACGAACTGCCTCGGCTACATCGCCATCGAAGAGAATGGCAAGCTGATCGGTTACAACCTGACCGTCGGTGGCGGCCTGGGCCGTAGCCATGGCAATGCCGAAACGTATCCGCGTATCGCGGACGTCATCGGCTTCGTGACGCCGGAACAATTGATCGATGTCTCAAAGGGTGTACTGACGGTGCACCGCGATTTCGGTGACCGCACGAACCGCAAGCATGCGCGCTTGAAGTACGTTCTCGAAGAGAAGGGGGCTGCTTGGTTCCGTCAGGAACTCGAAAGCCGCCTCGGCTACAAGCTTGCGGAAGCAAAGCCGTTCAAGTTCACGAAGCAGGGTGATCATTTCGGCTGGGACACGGCTGCGGATGGCAGCAAGTTCCTCGGCCTCTACGTGGAGACGGGCCGTATCAAGGACAAGGAAGGCTATCGCCTGAAGGCCGCTTTGAAGTTGATCGCCGAGAAGTTCGCGCCGGAGTATCGCTTGACGCCATCGCAGAACATCATCCTCGCGAATATCAAAGCCGCTGACGAAGCCGCTATCACCAAGATTCTCGCTGAGCACGGTGTGCCGGTGGAAAACCAGACCAGCGCCTTGCGCCGTGCCTCGATGGCTTGCCCGTCGATGCCGACTTGCGGCCTCGGTCTCGCCGAGAGCGAACGGTATCTGCCCGGTTTGATGGGCCAGATCGAAGGGCTCTTGAGCGAAGTGGGTCTGACGGATCATGAGATTATCATCCGCATGACGGGTTGCCCGAATGGTTGCGCTCGTCCGTATATGTCCGAGATCGGTTTCGTGGGCAAAGGCCCGGGCCGTTACCAGATGTATCTCGGCGGCAACGAGGCCTGCACGCGCTTGAACAAGCTCCATAAAGACTTGATCAAGGATCCGGAGATCATCCCTGAGCTGCGCAACCTGTTCACCCGCTATGCGGCAGAACGCGTCGGCTCTGAGCGCTTCGGTGACTGGGTGGAACGCGTGCTCTGGAAAGAGCAGGCAGCGGCAGCTTCGGCTGCGCCAGCGGCGAACTAGAAACTGTTTATCAGAAGGCAGTCATGGCACTTGCGCCATGACTGCCTGACCATTTAGCGATCTATATGAAAACTATTGCTGACTTAGCGACGTTCAATGCTGAAGTGCTAAAGCATAACGGCAAAGTGCTGGTGGATTTTTATACGGATCGCTGTACCCCGTGCAAGATGATGGTGCCGGTGTTGGAAGAGATAGTTTCTGAACGGCCAGACTTGAAAATTGTGAAGGTGGATGCGGGAAACAATTTTGAAGTGGCGACTGAATTCGGAATCACCACGGTGCCTACCTTCTTGGTTGTCGATAAAGGACAGGTCAAAGGACAAAGGGTCGGGCAACGCTCAAAAAACGACCTGTTAAAATGGGTGGACTCTGCTGTTTGAGTTTCAATCAAAAACTTAACCAATCAGCCGTTCATATTCATCGTGGGAGCCAATCCAAAACCAGATGTACGTTTCCCCTTCTTTCCGGGCCAAGGCGCGGTAACCGAGGCTGACTCGGACCGACCAGTATTTGCCAACCGGTTTGAAGTGAAGCGAGGGATGCGTGCTGTCTTTTTGCCAAAGCTCGTAATTCTTGAGAGCGAGCTCTTGGACCTCAGAGGGCAAAGCGTTGAGCAATTGCCAGAAGCGGGGCGTGACCAGCGAGTTCACGCGGGAAATTTGGTGCAGCGTCCGGCGCGATATTCTGTCAAAGCTTCCTCAGCCAAAGCATCCAGTTTGCCAGCCTCGGCATCACGCGCGATCTGTGCGTCCCACTTGGTAGCGCGGTATTCGTCAAACCAGCGCGAGAATTCCACCAGTTCCTGCGGGCTAAGCCGTTGGATGGTTTCTTCAGCGATTTCAACCGAGCTCATACCTGACAGTATAGCAGAGCAGGACGGCATCCGTCAAAGGGTTGAAAAATCCTCAAGAGAGGCATTCGACTGCATTTCTGCATAAATTTTTGAGCCATGCCCTACTCCCACCCCCAACCGATCGACAAGCAGGATGCCCTGCTGAAGATCCGGCATATGCTGCCGGGGGCGGTCGCATTGGCGGGGGCGGCGGGCTACATCAATTCCGTTTCCCTTGGCTTTTTCCATACGCCGGTCAGCCACATGACCGGTGCTGTTTCGCGCATGGGCTTGGATGCGGTGGAAGGGCGTTGGCGCGATTCGCTTGCGGCCGTGGCCATCATGGCGGGCTTTCTTGGCGGAGCCATTTTGGCGGGCGTGATCGTAGGTGCATGGAAACTGGTGCCTGGTCGAAGCTACGGGATAGCGATGATGATCGAGGGTTTGCTCCTCTCGCTGGCCTGCGGATTATTGATCTACAAGAGCCGTTGGGCGCTGCCCTCTATCGCCATGGCCTGCGGCCTGCAGAATGCGACGACCAGCAGCTACTGCGGTCTCATCATTCGCACCACGCATGTGACCGGATTGGTCACTGATATAGGAGTGATGATCGGGCATTGGCTGCGGCATCGTCAGGTGCAGGGCTGGAAAATCCGTTTCTTAGCCATCGTGTTTTTGGGTTTCGCGGTGGGTGGCATTATTGGAGCCCTCGCCGATTTACGTTACGGCCCCATTTGTTTGGTGGTGCCGGCCGTGATGACGTTGCTCGCCGGAGCCATTTACTGGGGGCTACATCATTACGGTTTGGTGCAGGCTGTACAGGATTCCTCACCGCACACTCCGCGAACCGGTTCGTTCCCGAATTTTAACAAAGACGCTTAATACCATGACTGCTGAACAAATCGCTCAGGCCAATGCCGAGCTGCGCACGAAGTCGCCGTTGGAGATCGTGAAATGGGCTATCGGCCAGGGCAAAGGCCGCGCCGTGGTCTCGACGAATTTCCGTCCGTTCGAGGCGGTGGTCCTGCATCTTTGCGTGCAAGTGCAGCCGGACATCGAAGTGCTCTGGGTGGATCACGGTTACAATCGCCCCGCGACGTATAAGCATGCCGAGCAGTTGCGGAAGCAACTCGGCCTGAACATCAAGGCCTACATCCCCAAGATGACTGTGGCGCATCGCGATGCCGTCTATGGCCCGATCCCCGATACGAACGACGAAGAAGGTCTGAAGCATTTCAGCGCGGTGATGAAACTGGAGCCGTTCCAGCGCGGCATGAAAGAACTCGCCCCTAGCGTTTGGATCACGGCGCTGCGCAAGGTACAGAACCCGAATCGCGCCGGTCTGGATATCGTGTCGCCCGACCCGAATTTCGGCTCTCTCAAACTCAGCCCCGTGTTCTACTGGAGCGATGCCGAGATGGAAGCCTATCTCAAACAGCACAACCTGCCGAACGAATGGGATTACTTCGATCCCGCGAAGGCGGACGAGAAACGCGAGTGCGGTCTGCACGCCACCTGGGGCGGTGACGCGGTCAAGAAAGCCTAAGAAATTTTCCGATGAAAAGTTATCACTTAGACCATTTGCAGTATTTGGAAACGGAAGCGATTCACGTGATGCGTGAAGTCGCAGCGGAGTTCGAGCGCCCGGCCTTGTTGTTCTCCGGCGGCAAGGACTCCATCTGCATCCTGCGCCTGGCGGAGAAAGCGTTTCGCCCGGCGGAAATCCCGATGCCTTTTCTGAACGTGGAGACCGGCCATGAATTTCCTGAGCTGTTGGAATTCCGCGATCGTCGCGCGAAGGAACTCGGCGCGAAGCTCATCGTGCGCACAGTCGATCAGGCAGTCGCAAATGGCACGGCCTTTTTGACGAAGGCCGAAGTCAGCCGCAACAAGCTGCAAATCCCCGTGCTGCTGGGGGCCATCGAAGAGTATCGTTTCGATTGCTGCATCGGTGGTGCGCGTCGTGACGAAGAGAAGGCCCGCGCGAAGGAACGTTTC
>JAJNBN010000323.1 GCA_021156225.1 Verrucomicrobiota bacterium
CGGCGGTCTGGCGCTTCTTCGCATCCGGATCGCCGAGATTGCCCTCACGATCGCACATGATGAGCACGCTGCGGACGCCTTCGCCAATGCAGATGTTTTTCAGTTCGGTGAGGTAGGCCATGTCCTTGGCCTTGTCCATGAACATCTGGTTCACATACTCCACCGCGCCCAGCTTGAATTCACGACGGGTGACTTTCGGAAAGTCCAAGTTCGTCAGTTCTTTTTTAGTGAGGATGGCGACGTGAAGCGACCATTCTGCCAATGAGATCTCAAACCAAGGTTTCTTGGCCGAACCGCCGCTGGTTTTGCAACCCGTCAGCGAGCCTAATCCCAGACCCGCCAAAGCCAGTGAAGATTGCTTGAGGAAAGAACGGCGGTCCAATGAATGGTTCATAGGCGATAAGTTGGACCGCTCAATGTTTCACCGATCCACTACCTGATAGCGGGGGATTGCGGAATAAGGCCACGAACAGCACCAGAATAATGGCTGCAAAGGCGGCCGGTTTGCCCCAGAGCGGTTTCCATTCGATGGCTTTCAACTCTTGTTTGCGCAGGTTTTGCTTCTCTCCTTCCAGTTTTGCGATCTGCGGTTCCAAGAAGGCTTTGGCAGCCGGGTCCGCCGTGGCCAGTTTGGCTTTGGCTTCATCCAGCGCTTTGCCGGCAGCTACCAGCTGGGTGGCGTACTGCTTGGAAGCGTCGGGTGTGTGCTTGGCTTCGACCCAGCTGGCGGTTTGAGCCCCGATGAGCATTCCTAAGCCCAGCGTGAAGAGCACCAGTAAGCCTTGAGCCTGCCCGCGAATCTCTTTCGGCGCCACTTGGTCGGTATAGATCTGGCCGGTGACGAAGAAGAAGTCATAGCAAATCCCGTGAAGCAATACGCCACCCAAAATCATCCAGCGTACTTCATCGGTGGCCCCAAGTGAGAATAGGGCATAACGGACTACCCAAGCCAACATGCCAACAGCCAGCATCCATTTCACCCCCAAGCGTGCAAAGAAGAGCGGCATCACCAGCATGAAGAAGATTTCGGACATCTGACCGTAGGACATCGTCTGGCCGACTGGCAATCCAGTCATCTCCACTACGCGACTGGTGATCTGGTAGTAGAAGGCGAGGGGAATGCAGATCAACATCGAGGAGATGAGGAAGATGAGGTAGGATTTGTTCTTCAGGAGCACCAAGGCGTCCAAGCCCAAGATTTGGCGGGCCGAGACAGGGCCCGTAGAGGCCGCTGGCGGCGTGTGCGGCAACAGGAAGCTGAAGAGGCCCAAAGCCAGCGAAGCTCCGGCGGTCAGGTAGAACATGCTGATCTGATTATCCCATTTTAACGCTGTCAAGGTCAGGCCGGCGGCGATCCACCCGATAGTTCCGAGAACGCGGATGCCGGGGAATTCCTTCTCTGGATTGGACATGTTTTTCATGGCCAGTGTGTTGGTCAATGCCAGCGTCGGGAAGTAGGTCAGCATGTAAGCAAAGAAGAATCCGTTGATGGCATTAGGATTCGGCGTGGCTGAGGTCATCTGCGTCGTGGCTAGAAACATGAAGACTGCGCCTAGCAAGTGCATGGCTGCCAGAACCCGTTGCGCGGCAAAAAAACGGTCGGCGATCATGCCGACAAAGAAGGGTGAAATCATGCCTGCGATGGGTCCCACGGAATACATCCAGCCGAAATCACCGGCGTTGAAGCCGATGGTGCTTAGATAGTTTGGACCGGTGACGTACCAAGCTCCCCAGATGAAGAATTGCAGGAACATCATCACAGAGAGTTGAATGCGGACGTTGGTATTCATATGGAGTTAGCTGCGCAGCAGGATAGGAATACCGGGGAAGGGAGGCAAGCGGCTTTCCGCAAGAATTGTCGTCGATTGGATAGCATCGCCGCTTCCAAGTGGAGAAGAATAGGCATATAAAGGTGGCGGGTTTCAACGTGGGCATAGTGAATTACTATAGCGGCCAACCGAAACAGAAGGATGCGCAAAGCAGTTGGAGCTACGCATGGCGGCGGTGGTGCGTCCGGCCGCTATGGTGGTGGCGCACGCTGTTGTTGCTGTGTCTGCCGTTGTCCTTGATGGCGGTGACTTTGGAGGAGTTGCTGAACGCTGAAAAGATGACGCCGCGCAAATTCGCCGGTTATTTCAAGGATTTCGAGTATAAGTTCCATGCCGAGATCCAGCCGACCAAAGTGTTTCTGGAAACGCGAAACGGGGATTGCGATGATTATGCGTTGCTGGCGGACATGGTGCTCAGGAAGCATGGTTTCACCACGCGGCTGATCTCCATCCGCATGCCCGGCCTGCTCACACATGTGGTTTGCTACGTGGTGGAGGAAAAGGTTTACTTGGACTTCAACAACCGCGTTTATCTGTCCCGGACGGAAAAAGCGGACCCGGACCTGCGGGAGATCGCCCAGAAGGTGGCGCGTTCGTTCGAGGCGAATTGGACTTCGGTTTCCGAATTCACTTATCGCGATGGAGTGAAAGAACTGGTACAGACAATCTCAAAGACGGATGCCTACGCCGGTAAAGGTGAAAGCAAAGCGCCCGAAACCCCGGCGAAGAAGAAAATCGTAATCGACTTTTGAACCAACCTGACGATGAAAGATAACATCGAGCAAAGAATGATGGCGCTGTTCGGCACTGTGGCCGCGCTGTTGATTTTCGTGGCCGTCATCGCCCTGAAGAACGTGCGGGAGGCGGAGCAGAGCAGTGACTGGGTGAACAGCACCCACGCCGTCATCCTGGAAGTGGTGGCGATCGAGAGCGCACTGCAAACAGCCGAGACGAATCTGAGGAATTACGTGATCTCAGGTGACGAGCGGGATCAGGCGGCATATCGGGAGGCATTTTCTGAAACGGTAGAACATTTGGGGGTGGCAAAATCGCTGACCAAAGGAGAGGTGCTGCAACAGCAAAAGGTGGTGGAATTGGAAGACTTGGTGGGAAAGCGCGTCGAATTCGCCCGCAAAGTCGTTACGGCCCTGAAGGATCAGGGTTTTGAGGAGGCAAAAAAACTGATCGGTTCTGACGCCGCCGATCAAACCTTACGTGATATCAAGCGCGGGGTGGAGAAGTTGAAGGATGAGCAGGCCCTGCTTTTGCAACAGCGCGACCGGGAGAGTTTTTTACAAGCGCAATCCACGCGCTGGACGGTCTATGTGGCGGCGGCGCTTAACATCGCTCTGATCGGTCTGATATTCTGGCTGATCCGGGATGATCTGAAAGCACGTCGCCGGGCGGCCGATGCCATGAGGCTGGCGAATGAGCAACTGGAAGAAAAAGTGACGGCGCGCACGGAGGAAATCATCAAGATCAACGAGACGCTGATGCTGGAGAATCTGGAACGCAAATGGTCTCAAGCCATACTGGAACGCCAGTTCCGCCATTTTGAACAGATATTGCACTCTATTGGTGATGCGATCTTCGTCATCAGCCGGACCGGGCGCATCATCCGGGTGAATCCCCCGGCGGCCAAAATGACCGGGCTGACGGTGAATGACTTGATCGGTGAGCAATTGGGGACAGTAGTGATTCCTGACGAGGAGACGAAAGTGTCTCCCTTTGTGACAGCGTTAAAAGAAGGACGCGACCTTTCGGGGGTGTCGGCGTCGATAAAAGTACGCAATGGACAATCTATCAAGGTTCTGGCCCGTGCATTTCCGGTGAGAGATAACGATCGGGTGGTGGGTTCAGTGGTGGTGTGCACGAGGGGATAAGAGAACGGGTTGCAAATCCTGCGTTGGACCTTTGGCCGGAAAACGGCTAGAGTTAGGGGATGAGAGTCGCATTTAAAGAATGGGCCATTGTCGTAGATGCTTTGGCCCAAGGTGAGCAGATCATCATCCTGAGGAAGGGGGGCATCAGTGAGGGCAAAGGCGGCTTTCAAGTGGAGCATCCGCAGTTTCTTTTTTGGCCGACCTTATTTCATCAGCAACGTGAGCAAGTGGTGGCCCGCGCCCAGCAACGCTTTGATGCCATCGCTCCGGAGCTTCCCCCGGCCGAAGTGGTGCGTTTGGAATACTATGCCGAGGTGGTCCATTGGGAGCGGTTGGAGTCTTTGGAGGCGGCTCAGCGCCTTAAGGGGCAGCACATCTGGCGGGAGGAAGTGATCACCGACCGATTTGACTGGGGCAAACAGAAGGCGATATTCGCCTTGGCCGTCCGGGTTCATCGGTTGCCCAAGCGGATTGAATTACCGGTCCGGCCGGAGTATGGCGGCTGCAAATCGTGGGTGGAACTGACTGAGGAAATCAGCGCAACTGACTCCCAGCCCGTGCTGAGTCAGGAAGCTTTTGAACTCAAGTTGAAACAATTCAAACAGGCCTTGGACCCCGTTTCGGTCTAGCATTCAATACCGTGAAGAAACTACCTCCCATCATTTTGGCTTCCGGTTCACCCCGGCGTTCGTCATTGATGCAACTGCTGAACGTGGATTTCACGGTGGTCGTATCAAAGGCTGAGGAGTGCGAGGCAACGCACTACACTCCGCACGAGATCTGCCAACTGAATGCGCACCGGAAGGCCCGCGCGGTAGCCAAGCATCATCCGGATGCGCTGGTGATCGGTGCCGATACCGAGGTGGCCTTGGATACCCAAATCTTTGGCAAGCCGGAGAATAAAAAAAAGGCGGAAGAGATGCTGTTACGGTTGCAGTCCAAGACCCATGAAGTAGTGACCGGAGTTTGCATTTTGCAGTTGAGGAACCATCAGGAGCGCCTGTTCACGGTCAGTACCCGGGTGAAGTTCCACCCGCTGACCTTGAAAGAGATCAAAGAATACCTTGAGCGTATTGATCCTTTGGATAAGGCAGGGGCCTACGCCATCCAAGAGCATGGTGAACTGCTGGTGGAATCGATCAATGGTTCGCTGACCAATGTGGTGGGCTTGCCGGTGGAGTCGTTAAGTGAAGAGTTGGGCAGATGGTGAGAGGGTTCCCTGAAGGTAAAAAGAGGGGTGTGCTAGAAGGCAGTCAAACGAGAATTTAGGTGACGATTCCTCTGTCCGGCGGTTGGCGCAATTTTTGCAAACTCCTGATTTTCAGGACTCAAGCGGGGAGAAATG
>JAJNBN010000324.1 GCA_021156225.1 Verrucomicrobiota bacterium
GATCTTGCGCACGATGTTCAGGTCCGCGTAATCATCGGCGTC
Organism: Verrucomicrobiota bacterium; assembly: GCA_021156225.1. GTDB lineage: Bacteria > Verrucomicrobiota > Verrucomicrobiia > Limisphaerales > JAEYXS01 > JAEYXS01. The sequence goes on from JAJNBN010000324.1 coordinate 43, forward strand.
GATCAACCCATACGCATGCGCAAGCTGGATCTTGGCGGAGAAAGATGAGAGCGGTGCGTAAGGACGGAAGAGTTCTTCCAAAAGTTTCTTGGGCTCCGCCACCTTCTGCGTAATCTGGGCGCGGTGAAGCTGCTCCAGCTTTTCCTCCAGCCGCGTGGCAGAGATCAGCACGGCGCCGCGGTCCGATTCCTTGAACAGGGAACGGAAATAACTGAGCGTGCCATCATCGATCATCACATTGGCCAGCAGGGCCGTGATGGCCGGATGCGTTTCATCGCTTCCCGGAATCAACACCTCATCACTCATGCAGATACAGATAATTCATGCGCCATCCGCACGCCATCGAAACTATTTCAATAGATGCCAGGAACAAACCCTTTCACCCGCCGGGAATACGCCTCATAAGCTGGATATCGCGCACGCAACCACCGCTCTTCACAACGGGCCTTGGCCGCGAAGAAAACCACATTGATCACCGCCATCACGAGCGCCGGACTGCTGCTGAATAATAATGCCCAACCAAAACCGGCATAGATGAGACACGCATAAAGCGGATGCCGCACCCACGCATACACGCCCGTGGTGACCAATTCCGCCTCCGGCAACGGTTCGGGATAGGGGGTGCGATTGCGCCCCAGATGCCGGACCCCGGCCACGCCCAAATAAGCTCCCACTCCGAACAAAACGACGCCTGCTTCCAAGGCCGCTTTCCACACCTTCCCCTCCACACGACCTACGGGACCAGCCACGACCAGAGCGAGCAGCAATATGGATTGCATCATCACCCAGCCACGGCCGCTTTTGGATTTATTCGGATGCATGCTGCAGTTTCGTTTGCCGGACACACGGATGATGCCCTGGTTTCCCGTTCAGTTCCATTGCGTTTACGCTGGAATTTTCCCGATTCCTGAGCAGACTGTGGCCCCCATGAAAATTGAGTCGTTGAACATCGGTCTGAAGGTCCGCCATCCCCAGTATGGCGTCGGTGTGGTCAAATCCATCACGGAACACATGGCCGATGTGAATTTCGACCTGGGCGGCATGCGCAAAGTAGAGCCCGTCTCCGCCGGACTCGAACCCGCCGAAGCCCAAGCCGTGCTAACGGGCCTGGACAAGCCGCTCAAGCAGCTCATCGCCGAAACAGTGGAAGCCGTCGCCCAGCAGCTCGGCATGGAGAAAGATGACACCATCGTGCAGGAACTGGCCGTGCGCTGGAACAAAGGCCGGTGCGTCCTCCATCCCGCCGATCCCACGCTCGCGACGAAGGAAGTGGAGCTGGAAGTTTTCTTTCACAAGATCGTGATGATCCGCAACAACCTCCGCGTGCTGGAACAGAAGATCAATGCGCACCCGAATCTTACTGACGGCGAAAAAGTGGAGATGCAGCAATACATCACGCGCAGCTACGGCTCGATGACGACCTTCAACCTGCTCTTCAAGAACAAGGCCGATCAATTCGGCGGGGCCAGTGCTTAGAACGGCCGGAGTTAACCGTAACGGAACGGCTTGGAGAGACTGAACGTGGCGGGCAGATGCCGAATCTCGACCACCTGTCCATCCTTGAGCAAGACCTCCACGATATCGAACCGGATGTTCACGGGCGGATTCTTCAACAGCTTGAGATAATCCAGCGCGGTCATGGAAAGCAGGCGGCGTTTGCGCGCATTCACCGCTCCAGCCGGGCGAACCCATTCCTCGGAGGATCGCGTCTTTACCTCCACGAAGACCAAGATTTCCACATCGCGAAAGACCAGGTCTATCTCACCCCGGTCCGAGCGAAAATTAGCCGTCAAAAACTTCAACCCGGCTTTCTGCAGATGCTTCTTCGCCGCCGCTTCGCCCAAGGTGCCGCGACGCAAGTGCTCCGGTCGCGCTTTCGCGATGCCCACCGCCTCCTTGATACGTTGCCACCAGCTCATGCCTCACGTGTTCTTCACGCGTGATGCACTCACGCGCACAATCCTCTAAAACAATTCCTGCTGCTCCATCCGCACGGGTGCAAAGCTGCGCCGGTGGATCGCACAAGGCCCTTGCTGCGCCAAGGCCGCGAGATGCTGCTCGGTGCCGTAGCCTTTGTGCGAAGCAAAACCATAACCGGGAAACTCCGCATCATAAGCGTGCATCAGGCGGTCACGCGTCACCTTCGCCAGCACACTCGCCGCCGCGATGGAGTAGCTGAGCGAGTCACCCTTCACGATCGGGGTCTGCGGCCAGCGCAGGGATTTCACCTGCAAGCCATCCACCAGCACATGCTGCACCTGGCAGGATAACTTCGCCAAGGCCTCGTTCATCGCATGATGCGTCGCCTGCAGGATGTTGATGCGATCAATGGTGGAAACATCCACGATGGCGACCGCGTATTGGAGGCCCGCCTCCGCCGTGATGAGCTCGTAGAAACGTTCGCGCTGCTTCTCCGTGAGCTGCTTGGAATCGTTCAAGGCCTTCCATTCACCGCGCAATCCCAGCGTGATATGGTCCACGGTAAACACGACAGCCGCGGCCACAACTGGCCCCGCCAGCGGCCCTCGACCCGCCTCGTCAACACCCGCGATCACGGTGCAGCCGCGTCCCAACAATTCGCGCTCGTATGCGAACCGTTTGGGTGAGGTTGAAGCAGCTTTTTTGGCCACACGTTCTTTTGCCGTGAAGCGTGCTTCGCGCCAAATCAAAAATGAAAAAAGCGAGGCCGGAGCCTCGCTTCTTTTGAAATGTTTTTGGTCCGTCGCTTACGCGGCGGCCGGAGCGGCCACCACTTTGCGGGCCTTTTCCTTGACCGACGTCGCGCTCTTGCCCAGACGGCTGCGCAGGTAGGTCAGCTTGGCGCGGCGCACTTGGCCCTTGCGCTCGACTTCCACCTTGTCCACGCGCGGCGAATGCAGCGGGAAAATGCGTTCCACACCTTCGCCGTAGCTGATACGGCGGACGGTAAAGGTCTCGTTCAGGCCGTGACCGCGCTTGCCGATCACGATGCCCGCGAACACCTGGATGCGTTCCTTGTCGCCTTCGACGACTTTGGTGTGCACGCGAACGGAGTCACCCACGTTAAAGTCCAGGGCTTCCTTGCGATATTGCTTCGCTTCGATTCTATCAAACAACGCTTGGCTCATAGGTCTTATTCTTTGGCGGGGGCTTGCGGCCCTTCACCGATATTTTTCAACAAATCTGGCCGTTTCTGGCCCGTTCTAATCTGTGCCTGTTCTGCTCGCCACTGGGCGATCTTGGCATGATTCCCGGACATCAGCACATCTGGCACCCGCATGCCCCGAAATTCCACCGGCCGCGTATAATGCGGACATTCCAACAAACCGTGACTGAACGATTCATCCACCGTGCTGCCCTCGTCACCGAGCGCACCCGGCAAAAGCCGCGTTACTGAATCGATGATCACCATCGCGGGCAGCGCACCGTTCGTCAGCACATAATCGCCGATGGACAACTCATCATCCGCCAGCGCCGCGCGTATCCGTTCGTCAAACCCTTCGTAACTGCCGCAGATGAACAACACATGCTCAAACTGCTTCAGCTCGTTGGCGATCGCCTGCGTGAACTTCCGTCCCGCAGGCGTGAGCAGCACCACCTGGGTCTGCTCCGTCGCCAAACTTTCCACTGCTTCAAAGATCGGTTCCGGTTTCAACAACATCCCCGGGCCACCTCCGAACGGTTTATCATCCACCGTCCGGTGCCGGTCATGCGTATAATCCCGCAAATTATGAATCCTCAATTCAAGGATTCCTGCCGCCCGCGCCCGTCCTACGATGCTTTCATCGAGCGGTCCCGCGAACATCGCGGGAAAAAGAGTGAGCACGTCTATTTTCATGCCCTGCCGCACCTCAGTCCCTTGCGGAACCTCAGGCCCCTTACGCCGGCCCTTTGTCGTCTTCCACGATTTCCACCGCGCACCGCAGGCCCTTTTTGGCACTGCCCACCTGCAATAGCGCCCGGATGGCTTGAATCGTGGAGCCCTGCTTCCCGATCACCTTGCCGACATCGGCCTGGTTCAGGCGCAGCTCGTAGATCGTCACCCCGTCCCGCTCCACCGGCGTCACCGAAACCTCTTCCGGCTTGTCCGCGAGCCCTTTTACCAAGTATTCGAGAAAGGCTTGCATGCCTTCGCGATACCAGTTTAGGCCGCTACCGGAGCCGTGGTCGCGCGACGCGCCTTGCGGAGGAAGCTCGCCACCGTATCAGAAGGCTGCGCGCCCTTGCTGATCCAGTAGTCGGCCCGGTCCAGCTTGACCGTCACGTTGTTTTCCTTCTGCGACGGATTGTAAGTTCCGATCTCTTCGATGAACTTGCCGTCACGCGGGCTGCGTTGGTCAGCAACCACCACGCGATAGAACGGGTGGTTCTTCGCACCGATACGCTTTAAGCGAATTGTAACTGCCATATATCTGCTTTTTTGGGCTGTTTTGGACAATAATCATCGTCCAGTCCAAACATGACCCTTTCAAAAAGGAGCGTGAGATTATGCTTCGGCCCTACCCGATGCAAGCCCTATTTTGGGGTCTTTTTATGCACTCATTCCCATACCGGGCAGACTTTCCAACTTTGACAGGTCGCCCCCGGAAACCGCTTAAAAATCGGTTGCCCCGTATAGAAGTTGGCATCATTCCAGCAAGCCGTTCCCGGCCCCTGTGAAATACGGTAAATGCATCGGTCAGCTTTGTCAGCTAGCGCTTCTGCCCTGCCACCGGCCGCTTGAATTGCTCGATCCACGTCTCCATGTTTTCTGGCGCCCCCATGAACATGGCCGTTTCCGTCAGCAGTAAGGGCAGGCCGTCCAAGCGGTTGACGCTCAAGTTTGTTCCAAACGTTTGCACCCCTAATGTCAGCGGTCGCAGGTTCTCCGGCTTCGCGATTTCTTCCGCCAACTTGAGCGGACCCAAAAGCGCTTGCGCGCGCTCCCTGACCCGCTCCAGCGGCGGTGGTTCTACCCCTGCCATCAGCCAGTGATGAAACTCCGGAAAGGCAGCGGGCTGAAAGCGGCCCACCAC
>JAJNBN010000325.1 GCA_021156225.1 Verrucomicrobiota bacterium
GAGAAATGCGACCGTGAGATGTGCTTCAACAAGATCGACAAGAAACTGGTGATGTCGGATGCCAATCTGCACTTCCCGAACGCCGAGACGGCCGCGTTCCGCAAGACGTGGGACTCTGGTGTCCGCTGTGTAGTGATGCAGGGCGGGCAGGGGGACATCAAACATTGGGCCTTCAACGATCCGCTGCGCCGCAAGGGCAAGTATAAGGACGCGCCACCGTCGCCCGCCGAGTATCGCAAGCTGACTACGCGCGTGGTGGACCTGCATCCGGTCACCATCGCCCAGAATGCCCGCACCTCCGGTGGCGGTAACGTGACCTTGGTGCCGACTCAGGCAGTAACCGTCGGACCTTTCGAGACGTGGAAGGCTGAGAAAGTCTCCATCTGGCACGCGGGGAATCATGATAATCCCTTTGGCCAACGCCTGACGGCCTTCATGATCGCGAACAAGATCGTGGACAGCGCCGTGCCGATGTCCCTGCTGGCCGATCATCCGAATGTTCAGTTCAATTATTATCGCAAGGGCATCGGCTCGTGCGAGGTGGAGATGCATTGAGGAAAGTCTAACCGCAGATGGACGCAGATAGGCGCAGATGGGGAAACGAAACTGAGTTCCACAAACGGACTAAAGTCGTAATGGCTTTTGGATGGGATTGGTTTTATCTTGTAGATAAATCACAGTGGAAAATCCACCGCCAGTTGAATCCAAGCCCCTGACGCCGAGCGCGGACAAGCCGCGTTCGCTGTGGCCCATGGCGTTCGCGATTGTGGGCTTGGCCATCATCATCGCCGGGACGGTGATCGTGATGAAGATCATCCGTGTGGGCGAGAAGGTCGGCGAAGGGGCGATCGATGCACCTAGTCGGATCGCCGCCAGTCTGGCGGATGCCTTCAAGACCAAGGTAACTCACACAACTGTCATCAATAGCACGCTACAGAGCCTCAAGCATGATCCCAAGCTGGTGGTGCTGACCGCCACGGTGAACGTAGAGATCACCAAGGAGAACGAGAAGGCGCTCTGGGGTATGGTGTATATGGGCAAGAGCAAGGCGCGCATCAAGGCCTATGGCAACAAGGTGCAATACGTGGTGCCGATGGATAGCATCACGGAGACGAATTTTTTCTACGATGACATCCATAAACGCATCGTAGTGACCATCCCGCCGCCGCGCTTTGACGAAGAGATCGTAGAGGTGCAGTCGAACCCTTCCATGATGGAGGTCGAGACGGAAGTGGGTTGGGGACGTTTGGATAAGTTCTCGGGAGAAATTTTACGAGACACTGCCCGGCGCGATCTGCGTCCTGCGGTGGTGCGGGAAGGTAAGAGTGAGTTGCTGATGGAGCGGGCGCGGACGAATGCGCGCAAGACGGTGCAGAAGATGTTGCAGCCGATGGCGGAATCGTTGAACCAGCACGTCGAGATCTGGGTGCTATTCAATGATGAGACGGGTCTGCTATGGAGCCAGCCGCTCCAGTAGCCACGAATCATCCGCCTGACGGCGATAGACCAGCCGGTCATGCAAGCGGCTGCGTTGCCCCTGCCAAAACTCGATCGCTTCAGGCTTCACCATGTAACCGCCCCAATTCGGCGGCAGGGGAACATCATCCCCAGGATAGCGGGCTTGGAATTCCGCCATGTTCTTTTCCAGCACCCCGCGATTAGCGATGACTTCGCTTTGATTTGATCCCCAGGCGCCAAGGCGCGAGTTGCGCGGGCGACTGCGGAAGTAAGCTTCTGATTCCTCCCGAGAGACTTTTGTGACCGTACCTTCCACGCGTACCTGCCGTTCCATCTCTTTCCAAAGAAAGGTCAACGCCGCAAAAGGATTGGCCGCCAATTCGTGGCCTTTGCGACTCTCGTAATTCGTAAAGAAACTGAAGCCGCGGACATCCACACCTTTGAGCAAAACGATTCGGGCGGAGGGTTTGCCATCAGCCGTTACGGTCGAGAGCGTCATGGCGTTGGCCTCGAGGACACCTGCGGCGGTCGCGGCATCGAACCACACACGGAACTGCGCGATCGGGTCGGGTAGCAGATCTTTGCGGCGCAGGCTGCCGAGGGAGTATTCGCGGCGCAGGTCGGAGATGGACATAGAAATGAAACAGCCGTCGCCAGTGTGGGCCGGCGACGGCTGGGATGACTAAATTAAGCCTTCGCTTCGATCATGCCGGCGGCACGGGCATAGTTGAACAGGCCGCCGGCATCCACCACGGGGCGGACGTCGCCCAGCGGCTTGAAGGAGTAGGTCTTGCCGGTGGCATCGACAGTCACGGTGCAGGCGTCGATGTCCACAGTCACGACGTCGCCGGTCTTGAGCACGTCGCAGAGGCGCTCTGTGGCTTCGCAGGGGTAAAGTTCACCGGTGGCCACGCAGTTGCGGAAGAAAATGCGGGCGAAGCTTTCGGCCAGCACGATGCGGCAGGCGGCGGAACCGAGGGCGATGGGTGCGTGCTCACGGGAGCTACCGCAGCCGAAGTTACGACCAGCCACGATGATAGGATACTCGCTGTCGAGATTGCCTTCCTTCACGTAGCGGGTGGCATACAGGGATTCCGGCAGACCGCACATGGCGTAGCTGCCGAGCTTCTCGTATTCCTCGGCGATGGTGGGCACGAGGTTCAAATACTGGGCGGGAATGATTTGATCGGTGTCGATGTTATCGCGCACCACAAACACTGGACCTTTAAAAACCGATTGCATTGCAGGCAATGTGTCGCGAAGGGGCGAGTTTTTCAACTGCGATTTACAGGGGAGCGCTGATCTCCGATCCGGCGCGAAGATGTATCTGCCTGCGAATGCATGGGATATGATGGGGCAAATGCTCGAAAACAGATATCTCGCCGGGTCGGAGACCGGCGCTCCATTTTGGCTGCTTGCAGTTGACTTTTCTAGCTCCCGCAGCAACCTACACGGCATGAAACGTATCCAATTTTTGACCCGGATGGCCATGGCTGTGATCGGCCTGGGAATGTTTGCGCAAGTTGCCACGGCGGCAGACGCCCCGGCGACGTTTGACGTGGCGGGCTTGAAGTTCAAGCGCCCGGCCACGTGGGAATCGATCGAATCCACCGGCATGCGCAAGGCGCAGCTCAAGGTGACGGATGCCAAGACGAAGGAGACGGGGGATGTGGTATTCTTCCATTTCGGTGGCGATGGTGGCGGCACGGATGCGAATGTGAAGCGTTGGCTGAGCCAGTTCGAGGAGCCGCGTGATGAGAAGAACCACAAGATCGAACCGACCACCGTGGGCTCCACGAAGGTGACGTATGTGCGCGCGGAAGGCACTTACTCGAGCGGCATGCCGGGTGGACCGAAGACGCCCCTGAAAGATCACGTGCTGCTCGGCGCGATCATCGAGGGCAAAGAAGGCCACGTGTTCATCCGCTACACTTCTCCAAAGGCGCTGGCGGCTGCGTCCGAGAAAGAATTCAAGTCGATGGTGGAGAGTGCGTTGAAATAAACGCGGACTGTTTTGGATTTGAGAACGGGCGAGGGGAAACCTTCGCCCGTTTTTGTTTTGGTAGGGTTGGCTGTCCTCAGCCGACCGCCGCCGAAGTCGGAGATATGCGAGAGCCAAAAACGGAGTAATAACTGCTGCTTCCGAACAATAATGGTTACGTTCTCTGGCGCCACCACGTCATAGGTAGGAGAATACCATTGGCTTCGTCAGCGGCCCGCTGAGGACAGCGGGCCCTACCACTTCGAAATTACTTCACGCCCTCCGCCAAGATCGTCTGGAAATGCGGCGGTTGTTCTTCGCGAGCGACGATGCTGACGTGGACTTTTTTGAAGCCTGCTTCTTCCATCCATCGTTGCACATCGCTCACGGCGAAGCCGAGCCAGCGGTCGCCATAGAGTTCGGGGGCTTGCTCGAAGGTGTGCTTGAGCAGGTCGAGAATGACGATCTGGCCGCCGGGCTTGAGGATCTGATAGGCGGCGGAGATAGCTTTGGCCGGTTCGGCGGCGTGATGGAGGGCCTGGCTGAGAATGGCAAGATCGATGCTCTTAGGCTCGATGGGCGGGTTCTCCAGATCGCCTTGGCGGAATTCGAGATTCTTCAGGCCGTTCTTCTTCGCCTTCTCGGCACCGTAGGAAACGATTTTCTCCGAGTTGTCCACGGCGATGACTTTCTTGGCGCGGACGGCGAGGAGCTCGCTTAGCAAGCCTTCCCCGGAACCGAGATCGGCGATGGTGAGCGGGGGAAGGACGTGGAGGAGCAGGTGACCGAAAGCCTGCCAGGAACGGCCGGGACCGTAGACGCGGTCAAAGCGTCCAGCGATCTGGTTGAAATAGAGGCGGGCTTGCTCGCGGCGGAGATTCAGGACACGGCGGAGGTTGATCTGATCTGCCTCGTACTCAGGGAGTTCCTTGGCGGCGCGGACGGCCATCTCTAGGAGTAGGCGGGTTTCTTCGTCGTCCACGCCGTTCCATTTGTAGAACGTGCGCTTGCCGTCACGGCGCGATTGCAGGAGGCCGGCCTCTTGCAATTGGCCCAAATGAGTCGAGATTCGAGACTGGCCCAAATGCGAGATATCCTGCAGTTCATTGACGGAGAGCTCGTCCTGCTGGAGCAGGGCGATGATCCGGAGCCGGGTGGCATCGGAAAGCGCGCGCAGGGATTTTAAGGTTTGGGCCATAACTCGCAAAAACCGTTTGACGAACCTTAGAAAGGATATATCATCCTATCTTGATACGTCAATATGAAGCTTTTGACGTGCGTTTAACTACATGAGCAAAAAATTCATCTTCTCTTCGGAGTCCGTCGGCGAAGGCCATCCGGACAAAGTGGCCGATACTATCTCTGATGCTGTCCTGGACGCCTGTTTGGCGCAGGACAAGTTCAGCCGCGTCGCCTGCGAAACTTACGTGAAATCGAACGTCGTTGTGGTCGGCGGTGAGATCACGACGCACGCCAAGCTCGACTTCGTGCAAATCTCCCGTGATGCGATCCGTGAGATCGGTTACGTGAACGATGATGATGTGTTCCACGCCGACAAGGTGTTTGTGAACGTCTATATCA
>JAJNBN010000326.1 GCA_021156225.1 Verrucomicrobiota bacterium
TGGGCGGGATCGAGGTCAAGGGATTGCCAGCCGGTGCCACCGTGAAGCTGGCCAACGGCAAGAGCCTGAGCGGGCCCGGCCGGATCATGGACCTGACACCGGCCATGTATGACGTGGTGGTGGAGAAACCGGAGCATGACCCGCAGACCTTGAGTATCGAGGTGAAGGAGGGGAAGTTCACCTTGTTGCCCCCGGTAGAGTTGAAGGCACATGTGGGACGCGTGGTGCTGGCGAGCGATCCGCCGGGAGCCAAATTCTTCATCGGCGGCAAGCAGGTCACTGCGGATGCCAACGGCGCGCTGGTGGCGGAGTTGCGTCCCGGCCCGCATGAGATCACTGCGGAGCATGGCCAGTGGCCTTCGGTCAGACGGCAGGTGCAGGTGACGAAGGACGGCGAATTAAACGAGGTGTTCGAGTTTTATCCCGGCCGGGTGGAGATCACCAGCGATCCCGCAGGTGCCAAGGTGGTGCAGAATGGGAAGGAGCGCGGTGAGACACCCCTCATCCTGACGAATGAACCGCCGGGCGGCGTGTTGTTCACGCTGATAAAGGATGATTTTAACCAGGAGACGGTGCGGGGTGAAGTGCGGGGCAAGGAGGTGTTGCGGCTGGATCGCAAGCTGACGAAGGAGCAGGGGACATTGTTGCTGACCAGCGCCATGCCGGGAGTGAATGTCTATATTGACGGGCGTCCGCTGGGGCAATTGGGAGCGAGCATGAAGCTGGAGACGAACGTCTCTCCCGGACGGCATGAGATCACGGCCATTTTGCTGGGTTGGCCGCAACAGGAGCGCACGGTGGAGGTGAGCCGCGGCAAGGTGAGCGCGGTGCAGTTCGAGTTCGCGCCTGCGTCCGTGGTAGTTTCGAGCGAGCCGCCGGGAGCGACAATCGTTTTGCGCGGAACCGCGATGAACCGGACGCCCTTCACCTTGAACGAGGTGAAACCGGGCGCCTTGAACCTGCTCTTGCAGATGGAAGGATATGATCCAGTCAGCATCGACACCAACGTTCTCTCCGGTGAAACACTGGCACTGCATGCAGTGCTGCCCCGGATGAGCCGGCCCTTCCGGATCAAAACGACGCCGCCTGATGCATTGTTGGCGATGGATGGAATCCCGCTGACGAACCGGCCGCCAAGCTTCACGGTGGGCAAGCACACGCTCCGGATCGAGAAAGACGGTTACGAAGCGAGGGAAGTGGAGGTGGACATCAAGGCGGAGGGATTGAACAACCTGGGCGAGTTCGTGCTGGAACGCACAGCCGGTGAGATTCAAGTGGTGGCCACTCCGGCGAGTGCGACCTTTGAGGTCTTTGTGAATGGGGCGACCAAGCGGGCGAAATCCACCGAGCGGTTGGGCATCCCCACCGGCAAGCACAAGGTATTGGTGAAAGCGGAGGGGTATGATCCCCGGATTGTAGATGTGGAGGTGACGAAGAACCAGATCACTAGCCAGGAAGTGGCGCTGGTCCGTAGCATGAGCACGATGCGGGTGCTCACCACTCCGGAGGGGGCGGGATACAGCCTCAGCGGGCCCGACCAGGTCCGGCGCAGCGGCAAGACGCCCAATGATGAATTACAACTGCCCACGGGAACATACCAAGTGACCTTCACCATGGCAGGATTTGAGACGACCAACCGAACGGTGGAGGTGCATAACACGGGGGCAGTCATCGCGGAGGTGTCGCTGATTCGCAGCCAGGCGCCCTTGCGCATCCAGGTGAACCAGACCGGGGCGACTTACAAGCTGAGTGGGCCGGATGGGTTTTATCGAGATGGCGATCTGCCTTTGCCGCCCACTTCATTGCCCACGGGCAGCTATAAACTTGAGGTGGAGAAAGAGGGTTTTGACGCGGTGAAACAGGAGTTCGAGCTGAAGAAGGGTGACAACCGGCTGGTGAATGTGGAATTGCTACGCAGCAAGGGCACGCTGCTGGCGACCATCGCTCCGATCGAAGCGACGACGGAATTGCGCGGGAGCGGTTTCAACAAGGCAGTCACTTCGGGAACGCCATTGGTCGGCATCCCTACGGGAGACTATGAACTGGTATCCCGCTACAAGAAATGGAGTGTCACGAACCGGGTGAGCATCCAGCGGCAGCAAACCAATGTGACTGCGGTGGCACTGCCCTTTGGAACGGTGCGCATCGAATCCGTGCCGGCCAAAGCCGTGGTGATGCGGGGCAGTGAAGTATTAGGAGAAACGCCGTTGGACCTGACCGAACAGCCTGTGGGCACGGCGAATTATCAGTTGCGCCTCGCGCGACATCGTTTCGTGGATGTAGCGGCCACGGTGCAGGAACAGAAAACAGTGAGGGTGACGCGCACCTTGGAGGCTTATCCCGGACCGCAACCGGGCATGACGGAATGGGTGAACAGCCTGGGCATGAGGTTTGTGCCCGTGGGAAATGTTTGGGTCTGTGTTTGGGAAACGCGGGTAAAGGATTTTCAGGCCTTCTACGATGCCACGCGGCACAACGCGGGAGCAGAATGGCGGGATCCGGGCTTCAAACAAACGGCCTCAGAACCGGTCGTCGAGGTCAGTTGGAATGACGCGATGGCTTTCTGTAAATGGCTTACGGGCAAGGAAACCCAGGGTAAAGTGCTGGATCAGGCAAGTTACCGTCTGCCGACTGAGGCCGAGTGGCTGCAGACCCTGAAGACGGCTTATCCGGCGGGTAATTATCTGTGGGGCAACGCCTGGCCGTTGCCGAGCGGCATGGGCAATCTGGCGGATAACATCACGTATGACCGGCATCGGTTCACAGCTCCGGCAGGCAGTTATTTTCCTGCCCGTAACGGGGTCTATGATCTGATCGGCAATGTGTGGGAATGGTGTCAGGACGGCAGCGGCGGGCAGCGCACGCTATTGGGTGAATCGTGGATGCAATATCCCGGAAGTGATTTCACGCCCTCGATGCAGCGCAGCTTGGGGCCGGATATCAAGGGGCAGGATATCGGCTTTCGGATTGTCCTGGCACCCGCGCCTTGAACTGATCTCAGGGTTTTGGGCGGAATTCCCTAGCTGCTTTTTCAGCCGCTTCAATCTCGTCGAATCTCATCAACGTCATAATATTCTTGCGGTTGCTCATCGCCTTTTCGTTCTCCTGCCGGGCGGCGATGGTGTACCAGGTGAGGGCCTTCACATCATTACGAAGGGTGCCCATGCCGACCTTATAGCAGTCCCCCAGCAACCGTTGGGCATCAGGAAGGCCGCGTTCAGCCGCCTTCGAGAGGTAATGAAAGGCCTGGGGGTAATCGCGCATCACGCCTTCACCGATGAAAAACATCTCACCTACGCGCAACTGGGCGGCTGGCACCTCCTGATTGGCGGCTTTGAGATACCACTTATGCGCCACTTCCAAGTTCGCCGCCCGCACGCCGAGTTTTTTCTCATAGCTATAGCCGACGCGATACTGGGCCTCGGCATGGTTCATTTCCGCCGCCTTGAGATAATATCTGAAAGCTTCGGCGGGATCGGGTCTCCCTTTTCCCAACTCTGGATGACCGGCCGCGTAGTAGGAACCGAGTAGAAAGAGAGAATGAGCTTCTTTGTTCCGGGCCAGTTCTTTGAAATAGTTTTTCCAGTCGGCCTCAGTCTTGGGAAGCGGCGCGGGTCCTTCGGCGGCATAAGTGGCCAGCCCACCGGCTGCGAGCGCAGCGGTCAGAGCCAGCGATTTAAGCAGATGACCGGACATGTCGGCGGGAGGTTAGTCGGGAGCGGTGGCAGGCTCAATGGCAAATCACTGGCGATTTTTGACACACAGGGTGAAACATTTTCTCGCACAACGCCTTATCTATGTAACATTTTCAGTGAGGCCCGCCCTTGTGCGTTGACTTGGCGGAGAGGTTGGGCAAAACAGAGGGCCGTCGTTCGGCGCAATGGCGCAGACGACACTAAACGATGCATCGACCGCAAATGACGCCAGCTCCCGGCGAACGCTTCGTGCGCTTCGTCGGTGACCGTATCCGCTTCCGTATCCAGGCACCGGCGGCAGGTGGACGGTGGCAGGCGCGCTTGCGGACAAACCTCGGTCGCGCCCGGCAATTGCGCGCGGAGATCGTGGCGGCGCATTTTCAACCGCTTCCGCTCGCCGGCGCTTCCTGGCGTGATATCCCGATGCAACGCGTGGGCGATGCTTGGGAATTGGAGCTGCCGCTGACGGAGGTCGGATATTTCAAATCCAAGGCGTATCTCCTCGATGAGCATGGTTACCAGCATTGGCCGGATGGGGCTGACTTTGGGTTGAACATCCAGCCGGATTGGTGTCGCACGGGGAATACGATCTATTGCGCCTTTCCGCGCATGTTCGGTCCGGCGAAGACGCTCACGACCACCATCGATGAAAAGCAGGAGGCGGAGTGGAAGAAGCTGGATGCGCAGGGCTACACGATCATCCCGCCTTCCGGCAAATTGCGTGATCTCATCACCGAACTGCCCCACATCTTTGACGTGCTCGGTTCACGCATCTTGCATCTGCTGCCGGTGAATCCCACGCCCACGACGTATGCGCGCTTCGGCCGTTACGGTAGTCCGTATGCGTGTGAAGACCTGACGGCGATTGATCCGGCACTGGTGGTTTTCGACAAAGCGACGACGGGCGTGGATCAGTTTTGCGAACTCACCTCGGCGGTGCATGCGCGCGACGGCCGGGTCTTCCTGGACATCGTGCTGAATCACACAGGCTGGGGTTCGTGGTTGCAGGAGAATCATCCTGAGTGGTTCGTGCGGAAGAAGGATGGGGAGTTCGAGAGTCCCGGCGCATGGGGGACGACATGGGAAGATCTCGTGGAACTGGACCAGCGTTTTCCCGGCTTATGGGAGCATCTGGCAGATTCGTTGCTGACGTGGTGCCGTCGGGGTGTCGATGGTTTTCGCTGCGATGCGGGTTACAAAATACCGATGCCCGTCTGGCAATACATCACCGCCCGGGTGCATCAGGAATTTCCAGACACGGTTTTTCTGCTGGAGGGATTGGGCGGCAGTTGGGATGACACGGCGAACTTGCTGGCGGAAGGCG
>JAJNBN010000327.1 GCA_021156225.1 Verrucomicrobiota bacterium
CTCTAGCACATGAGTTCTTCGACCCTAGCGCCTCTCCATGAGAAAATATTAAAGGACTCCCTGGCAGTGTGGAGGAAGGCGATTGCCGCGAAGCCGTCCAAAGAGAAGGCCGCGCAGGCGCACTGGAACATTGGTTGTATTTGGATGGAGCTTAAAAGGCCCGCACGGGCAGTCGAAGCATTCAGTCATGCAGCCGCTCTCTTCCCAGAGCGGATGGATTATCGGTTTAGCTTGGGTGAAGCTCATTTTTCGAACCGCAACTATCGAAACGCATTTGAGTTTTGGCTACCGGCTCTGACTGAGACCAACGATGTCACGTGGCTCGAAAAAATCGGCCACTACGTGCTCACAGCGGGCACAAAGGACGTTCAAATCCGTGTGGGTTTGTTGCGGTTGCTCCCTCTTTTTTCCAAGATTAATGCGCCCAGCTATTCGTTGACGGTCGTCTGGGCCCGCATCGCTATTGCCGGTGGTTACCTCCACCAAGCACTGCCTCTGTTGCTTCCTTTGATTACGGCATCTTCGGATGATTCTGATTCCTTGAATGCCACGATAGAAGATGTGTTGGTGCAGCTTGAGGCAGGCGGCGATCACTCAGGCTTCAATGCTTTGAGAGAATGGTATTTCAGAGCTGATTTCGGAACTTCCAGTTCACACACCCTGATTCGTTGTGCGGATAGGTTGGGAATCATGGATGACGAAATCATTTCTTTGGCTGAAAAGGTCTCCAATACGCCCAACTCGCCATTCGAAGTTATAAAATGTGCATTAAACCTGATCTTTTATAAACAAGGCTCATCCCCGGCGTTGTTGAACAAGCTCCTCGGTCTATTTGCGGAGATTCAACCTCCGGACGGAACACTGGCAGGCGATATTGCAGATATGCTATGGAACCTCGGATACCATGATAGATTGCTGATTTTTTATAATGAAAACCGTGAGCTGCTTCTCCCAGTCAAAGAGCGGCTTTCGGTTGCATATGCCTGCATTAACTTCGATCCCGGACGGGAAAGATCGGAAGATGTAAACATGGCGGCCCGGCTGCTTGCGACCTCGGCACAGGTGAAAATTAGCAACGAGCAGATATGGGGAACGCTTGCAGCCCCTGAATGTTCCATCGCCGTCGTTGGGAACTCAAATTCTGAAACCGGACGGGCACGCGGAGCTGAAATCGATGCACATGACCATGTAATTCGATTCAACGATTTTAGAGTAGATCCGCCATTCGATGAGGACTACGGGAGAAAAACTACATTGATCGTGCTCAACGCCGGAAGATCCAAGCTTCCTGCTCGTTTAAAGACTTGGTCGAAGGTTGATGGACCAAAGCCTATGTTGATTTTTTGCGAACAGCATTTTGCTGAACGCAGCCAGAGGTGGGATGAACTTACATCCTTGGTTGAGGACGGATTTAAAATTGCCTTCATCCCTCCGCAGCTCGCAAAGGAACTGATTGATCGTCATCCGCGGACAGCCAGCTCCGGACTGAAGCTGGCTTGGGCAATGTCCAGCATACGAGCAACCCGCACCGGTGTGAATTACTATGGATTTTCCTTTACCGATCAAATCGGCCCCCATGCGCAATCATCTCACTATTTCGAACGCTCCCGGCCGTCGCACAAGCATCACTGGCAGCAGGAGGCGGAGCTTTTCGTGGAGTTTACCGGTCATCGCCCTCTACCATCCCGCATCCCGTCAACACCTAGAAGCCTTTCAATCAAACTGGTAGATGATCGCCATAGTCTGGTTGTCACCGACCATTTGAACCGGGAAATCTGTGCGCATGGGAGTATATCCACGGGCCATGATTATGACGTGCTGATTGTAAATGGTGGAGGCAGCATGCATCATGACAGCCTAGGTTGCCTTCGTAAGATTGGGGAATTGGAAGAGGGGGTTTTGCGAGGAAAGCCTGTTTTTCTAGTCAATTCGGTTTGGCAGGAAAATTCAGCTGCCACGGCGTCCATACTGCCTTCGATCAATCATATCGTGGTTCGTGAGACCGCCAGTCAGCAAGACTTGGCCAGGAATCATGGTATTGATGCAGTCGTGAGGATTGACGTTTCCTATTGGGCTGAACTCGACGAGAAGGCGTCGTTCACGGATCATGCAGGAGCTATCGTAGCCACTGACTTTTTTTCCAGGGAATTTAATGCCTTTGTTCGACCCAGCGAAGGCCCGTTGGCTAAATACCCATACATCGATCTATATGCCGGCAATTGGTCGACTCTGGTTAAGAGCCTGAGCACTGCTAAATTACTGCTGACGGGCAGACATCGCGGGGTTTTTGCCGCCTGTCGGGCTCGTCGACCCTTTGTCGCTTTGGCGGGAGACACGCACAAAATAGAAGCTCTGATCGCCATGTCTAATCTCCCCATACCGGTCTGTAAACGAGCCGGTGAATTGCCTGATATGATCAAATGGGCACTCAAAAACGAAGCACTCTATGCTCGTTTTTTCACTTGGCTGGATGACCAGCCTGTCTTCCGCCTAAGGGATTTAGGACCTCCCTTCACTTCTTGAAAATAGACGATAGCGCTGACCCGCAGTGATGATGAATACGCGATCCGCCTCAATCAGCGCCCCAAAAATTTTATTCAAAGGGGCCCTGCTCCATTTATCAGTTCGACCAACTACGTGAGACGCTTGCCCAGCTTGCGGGCCGCTTCCACCAGTGCGGAGGCGAGGGTGCGCAGGGATTTTTGCGCACGGGCGTCGGTGAGGGCGCCTCCGGGATCGAAGGCTTTGTCGGCGTGAGGGAGAAATGTCTGCCCGGGCACGATGTGACAGCCGAGATGCAGCAGGAGTTGTTGCGCCAGTTTCAGCGACCGCACACCACCCAAGGCGCCCGGCGATGCCGAAATGATCGCCGTGACTTTGCCCGGGAAGGGATCGACCTCGCCGCGCGTGCACCAATCGATGGTGTTTTTTAGCAACGGCGTGATCATCGAATTGTATTCCGGTGAGGCGATGAGCAGCGCGTCGTGGCGGGCGATGAGATCGATCAATTTCGTGGCGTTGGCGGGCAATCCGTCCCTCTCCTCCAGATCGCCATCGTAAAGCGGCAGCACGTAATCGCGCAGTTCAAGCAACGTGACTTCGCCACCCGCCTCGCGAGCCGCGGTAACGGCCGCGGCGAGGAATTTTCTGTTCAGAGATTCACGACGGGCGCTGCCGGAAAAAGCCAGAATCTGCGGGGAATCAGCCATGGCTGCATTTAATGTCGTGTTGATCTTTTCGGCAAGCGGGCTGCGGGCCCGCCTGACTCAACCGGTCCGATTTCGCCTCAGGCTCCCGCCGCCGGCTGGTTCGGTTTACGGTGGTGGATCACGACCCAGTTGTCATCCGGGTCGGCAACGACCGCCATCCAGCAGATCGGGCTTTCCTTTGGCTCCCAGATGAACTTCGCGTCGCTCGTGCGCAATTTTGCGACGAAGCCATCGAAGTCGTCGACCTCGAGCGCCACCGCGGTGCCGGCGGGATGTGGCGGCCAAGTGGTCCCTCCGCCGCTGATCAACGCGAGGCAGCCGGCGCCGATGTCATATTCCACCCATTGCTCTTCGCCTTCGTGCTGGCCGAAGGCGCGGGATTTTTGAAGACCGAGAACACCTTCGTAAAAACCCTTCGCCCGTTTCATATCGGTGACGGAGTAGCCGGTGAATGCGATTTCAATGACTTTCATTGGAGCAAGGGTTCCCGCGATTGGACCCGTCCGGAGAGGGTTGGTTCGGCCGTCCTTCGCCACTATCTGCGCAGGAGCGAGCGGCTCATGAAAAATCCCAGTGCGCCAAGTCCGATGATGGCACCGAGCCACGCCAGCCATGACGCCCATGCGACCAGCGAGCCTGCCGATGCGCCGCAAATCTCCGGGCCGCCGAGCCCGAACGCCGTGCCCAGACCCACATAGGCGAGCACGCACAGGAGGCATTTGGGCATGAGCGCAAGCAGTGCCGCCGGCCACAGCCAGCGGACGGTGCGGAGGGAGATCTCAATGCGTGACGACGGCATCGGTGGATCGGGCGTAGCGGTCGTGGTGGCGAAGCCACTCCATGCCATATTCCATCTCCGCTTCGTCGCGGCCTTTTGGAGTCAGATCGAGGATATGGTAGGTCCCCATGATGAATTCCACTCCGCGTCCGTAGGTGGAGTAGGTGTGATAGACCGCGCCGGCGGCGTCGCGCGCGAAGATGCTCACGCCCGGAGCCTCCTCGGAGGGGAATTCCCTCAACCCGTAGTTATAATAAACCTTATCCTTGGCCATCTCTTCCGGCGTGAACGACACGTGGTAGTCGTGGTTGAAGTCGGTGCCGTGTGACGAGACCCAGTTGACGTTCCAGCCCATGCGTTCCTTGAAGGGGAGGATCTCCGCAAGGGGCGCGTGGGAGATGGTCGCGAACGATACATCGCGGGCGGGCAGGTGCACCGCGGCGGCGTTGAAATGATCCATCATGAAGGAGCAGCTTTTGCAGCCTTCCTCCCAACCGGGCCCGAACATGAAGTGCTGGACGACGAGCTGGCTGCGACCTTCGAAGAGATCGGCCAGCGACACGCGTCCACCGGGCGCGTCAAAGGTGTAGGCCTTGTCAACTTTCACCCACGGCAGTTCGCGGCGGTGCGCGGCAAGCCGGTCGCCGAGCCTGGTGAATTCTTTCTCTTCGCGCAGCAGTTCACGACGGGCGGCGAGCCATTGTTCGGGGGAGACGACCTTGGGGTTTTTGAATGCGTTGGTTTTCATGGGATGTGGATTCTAGCTCTGCTGCGCGCTCAGGAGTTTTTCGTATTCGGGCTTAAGCTTCGCGTGCGTTGCCCAGAAGGGTGGGCGGGGAGTGCCTTCGAGTTCCGCCACGAGGAGGGCGAAATGAGTGTGCCAGCCCGATCCGTAGTTGCTGAGCTCGGCCCGCTCCTCGGCGCCTTCGGTGCGGTGGGTCAGAACCAGCAGCACCTGCTTGCCTTGCGACGTCAGTTCGAAGGTCACGACTGAATCCTCGCTGCCAAACGTATA
>JAJNBN010000328.1 GCA_021156225.1 Verrucomicrobiota bacterium
AATGATCTGGAGTACCTGAACCATCTGGTGCAACAGGTGAATGAATCCCGGACTGCACCCAAAGAGATCAATCAAAAATCCTTCAAGACGGAAGCCGAGCAGCTTGCCTACGAAGAAGCCCAACAGCAGGCGCTAAATCGGGGCCCGGTCAAAGACCTCAATGAACTGGTCTCTTCGGGAGTCATCAAAGCTATGCCCACCGCTCCTGCCGGGCAGCGCTATGTCCTCGATGCCACCACGGGAAAAGTCGTCCTGCAGTGATTCTCAAACGCTAAACCCTAATCAACAACTCCATGCCTAAATCCGCATTGCCCAATATTCGCGCCAAACGGTCATTCTGTCTGGCATTTACCCTCATCGAACTGCTGGTCGTGATCGCCATCATCGCGATCCTGGCCGGCATGCTGTTACCGGCCCTCGCCAAGGCGAAAGCCCGAGCGCTGGCGAACAATTGCACCAGTAACGTGAAGCAGATCGCCCTCGGAAACGGAATGTATACCACGGACAACTCCGAGAAACTGCCCTACGCCGGACTGCAGATGGGAAGCGGTGCGGGAGCCGGATCGTGGGACAAGCTGCTCTTCTCCTACATCGGCGGTTCCCAGCCGAAGACTGACGGCAATATGAACTGGACCACGGACGTAAAATGGGCACCCAAGATGCTCCGTTGTCCAGGAGACAAATACGTGCCCAGCCTCGTGGTCGCTCCTGAAAACAACAACAATGTAGGACGCGCGCTCCGCACCTATGCGATGCCACGTTATAAGTTCAACAATGGGCCGAACCTAGATGACGGTGGCACCCTCAATCAGGCACCTAACCCTTCAGCACAAACTGGCATAGGCATCGTCATCTATTTTGATCGCGACATGCAGATCGGCAGTTGGTGGACGCCGAATCACTCTAGCACCAATGCCGCGTGGACTGCGACCAAGCTCAGCAATCTCCCCGCGGTGAACACCAGCAGCGTCATGGCCCCGCACGACACCATCTTTTTGACTGAGCGGGTGAACTATTCCAATAACAGCACCAGCACGGAACAGAAAGTGGGCGCGGTGACCGCCTGGGTGGATCAAGCGAGCTGGAGTTCCGCCGGGGGCCGCTACCAGGCGCAAGTCGGCACGCAGATCGCGTCCAGCTCGGCCGTGTATCAACAATGGCACCATGACGGAGCGTGGCAGTATGGTTTCGTAGATGGCCACGTGGAGCTGCTGCCTCCGGCCAAGACCTCCTCCGATCAAGCCAAACAGCTCGGCATGTGGAGCATCCGTGCGAGTGATAAATAGGCGATAACCGAAGTGAATCAAGCCAGCGCAGGGATCATACTTCCCTGCGCTGTTTCATTTGGACGATAGGCGGGCGGAGAGCCAGTCTGTTAAAGCGGCTTTGCTGGCGAGAGAAGCCACGACTGCTTGCCGGTCACTGACCGCGAAGCCTTGGCCGAAAGCACGACCATTCACCACACACAGGTCGGTTTCATTCTCCCGGATCTGCTGCTGACCTTTCGTCAAGGCATCGTCGCAGGCACCATCCATTTCGAATTTCCAGCCGATGAGCTGGGCTTGCGGAAAGAGCGGGCGCAGACGGCTTATGACCTTGCTGGCGGGCTCGAGAACTAAGGTGAGATCCCCTGCCCGGCTGGAGACCTTACGTTCGGTGAGAGCTTCACCAGCGGCATTCTGCACGCGCTTCACTTTGAAATCGCAGAGGGCGGCGCAATGCAGGACGGCACCAACATTTCCTTGCTCCGCGATGGCCTGCAATTTTTGCAAAAGGTCGTCGTTGGTTCTGAAGGGAATCAGACGCTTCGCCGTGCAGATACCGGTGTAGGTGGCGGCTTCGCCTTTCAGGCAAAAGACTTCGTGGCCATCCGCAGTGAGGCGGTTAGCCAGCAACACGCCGAGTTCTCCGGTGGAAAAATTCGTGAGGCGGCGGACTTCATCCACCGGCTCATAGCTCGGGCCGCACGTGATCACGATACGCATACGGGCTCCTTTTCCTTGCCAGCACCACGCACACTCTGCTGGAGAGCGAGCACTTCAGCGTGCAATTCTTTCGCGAGCTGTTTGCGGTCTGCTTTGTGCACGCGGGGTTCGCCGAAGATAACTTTCGCTCCGATGCGTTCTTTCGAGAAAATGTTCAGCAGATGCGGTGCGAGGGTCATGTCCGCCCAATAGGCGACTTCCTCCGACACCAATCCATGACCGGGCGGGAGCGAATACACAACGCACGCGGGCGTCACCGGCAGATCGATCTGGGTGATGGGCTCGAGCAGGGCGGATTTGAAGGGCAGCACCGTATCACCACCTGAGCTGGTGCCTTCGGGGAACAAGGCCAGATGCGCGCCGGAATTTAGGATCGCTCGCATCTCATCGGCGAGGCGGCCGACGTCAGAGCGCTTCTCGCGGTTCACGAAAAGCGTGCCGCCAAGGCCGGCGAAGTAACCGAAGATGGGCCAGCGTTTCACATCGCTCTTGGAGATGAAGACGCACGGCGTCACGGCGCAGAGCACGATGATGTCCACGTAGCCCATGTGGTTGCTGACCATGAGGCCGCCTTCCGGAGGTTTGCCGATGATCTCGAGATCAATGTGCAGCAGCTCGACATAACGGCGGCAACTGCGGTGCAGCCAGAGGGCGCGATCTTTGACAGAAGCCGATTTGCCCTGCGACGAAACCTGACGGCGGAAATCCACCGCGATGAGGATGAGCGAGAAGAGGAACGTCGCCCCCCGCCACAGCCCGCGCAACGGATGTTTGTAAAAGCCTTTCATCGATCAACGGCCAACAGGCATGACGTGGAATGGGCCGGAATGCAAGCGCGTTGAAGGCCGTGAAAACGTTGATTCGAAGACGACGACGAGAACGAGGAGGATTACGACAGGAAGCGGCGTTTCACATCGCCTTGGAGCGTCTCGATGTCGAGGAGCGTGAGGAAATCGATGGTCTTGAACTGGCGGTCCAGTGCGGGCGGGCCGCAGATCTTCGCGCCGATGGTCAGGTAGGCGCGCAGGAGTTTGGGTATCTTCGGCGCCTCGGCGGCGAGCTGGTCCATGGGACAATCGTAAGCCGGTTTCGGCATGGTGCGCCATTCGGTCGGGGCCAGGTGCGAGCGCACGATCTGGGTATACATGCTCGCGCCTTCCGCCGGGTCTTGCGAGGTGAGGGAGCTGCAACCGATCAGGTAACGTCCGCCGAATTCGCGCGCGTAATCCGCGATCCCCTTCCAGAGCAAACCGAGCACGGCGAGGTTACGGTGGTTCTTGTGCACGCAGGCGCGGCCGAGTTCCACGATCTGGGCGCGATTGGCTTCGTAGGGGCTGAAATCAAATTCCTGCTCGCTGTAATAGCCAAGGTTCTTGGCGGCCGTGGTGCCCATCTGCAGACGGTAGGTGCCCACGATTTGTTTGGTTTCCAGATGCTCGACGAGGAGGTGATGGCAGACAGCGTCGAACGGGTCCGCATCGCGACCGGTCTGGTAGGAGGTTTCGAGACCCTCATTCAGCTCCAGGTTAAAGACGGCAAAACGCAGCGCTTGGGCCGCCGCCACTTCTTCATCGGTGCGGGCCAGACGCAGACCATAATCACCCTGCTGATGAACCAGCAGGCGTGCGACTTTCAAACTCGTCAACATCAGATGGAGAACATATTGCTTTAATTCCGCCGTCCCGCCAGTGAAATTATTGTGACAAGAGTGCCACGAAAATAGGGCGTTAACCCCAACAGAAGTATTTCCATGAGCCAGTGGCGTACCATCACCCAACTGACGATCGCAACTTAGACATAATTCAACCCATTGATAGCTAGGGGGTTAAACAGGTTCCAGAACACTAGCAGACGAGCAATCGAAACCAACTGCTTAACCAAGTTCATGAGGCCGCGCTTTGGGGGATGGTTTCCAGATCGGTGAGGAGGACTTTTTGATCCTCGGGGTCCGTGATGGCGGCGGCGTGTTGCTTCGCTTGTTCCAGATGTTTCGCGGTGTGGGGATGGTTGGTGAGACTCAGGGCGCGCGCGATGGCTTCGTGGGCGTAGCCGAGATTGAATGGGGGCAGTTTGTTTTGCTCGCTAATCTCAAGGCAACGGTGGGCGTGATAGAGCGCGGGCTCGGGGCGTTTGAGGACGGCATAGACGCGAGAGATCTGCCATTCGCCGATGCTGAGGTTGGTGGCGTTACCCACAAGACTCCAATGATGACAGGAGGCGTGCGCGCCGTGAATCATGGCATCCCTCTCGGCCGCTGTGCGATCCGGCTTCTCCATGAGGGTCCACGTCTGGTTGAAGAGGTCCACGGCGAGACGGCGGTGGATTTCGGGGGTGATGGGAGTGGACATAGTTAGAGGATAGGACGGAGGAAGGAGGAAGTTCAAAGCCGAAAACGGCTAGATTCACAGAGGGCACCAGCGGAAATTAGTGTCACAATAGCACAAGGAAGCCGCGATATCCGGCGAAACATCCAATGAACAACGAACGATTCATACATGATGGACGCTATTTGCGGGAGTGGTTGCTCCAGCTAGTTGAGGAGCCGAACGGTCACGTTCCTGGTCATGAGCAAATCTTTTGGAGATGTGGATTGTGCAGACATTGAGGGCTGGAACGCCGAGCGAATGGCAGGGTATTTCAGGAAACAGTCCCTGAAGTTCTGAGGCTGGACAGCTTTCCTGCGGCGGAGTATGTGCAAAAGCTGTTCACGGGTGATTTTGGGAGGGGGAAAATTATCTTTATGTCATCCGCCCCCTCCGGGCGTGGATTTAACTAACTTGATCCACGGGTACCCTTTGGTCACCCGCGGCTACCCGCATTTACCCCTTCGGGCAATGGTCAACTCCGCGATGTAACTATCTCAAAATGAATATGGAAGATGGCCGGGGGCATCCGTTTTCAGGAGCAATTGAGGGATTTCACCGATCAGAATGATTCCGAAAAAGAAATGATCGCACTTATTGAGCTAGTTAACGCAAATTTAATGCAATATTTCGATTGACGATTTGATT
>JAJNBN010000329.1 GCA_021156225.1 Verrucomicrobiota bacterium
ATCAGCTTCCGAGATTCGCCGGGAGCAACGGCATTGTGATGCTCATAAGTGGGATACTGAGCAAAAGCCGGTGGCGGGTAAATGATTTCTTGAGCCGCAATATTGACGCTGCTTGTGAGGGTTGTAACTGCTGCTGGCCTGGACTTGGATTGCCAGTCACAGAGGGTGGAAGCAGGGCTTCAATTTTTTCAAGAACTATGGTTGTCCTGCACTGCCTCACACTGTAGGCTTCGCGGCTCATGTCGGATAAGTCTGGACCAACAATTTTGTGTGCGACGGAACTGGTCGTGCGTCACAATGACCGTTACATACTGGATCATGCCTCGCTAAGCATCCATGAGGGGGACCGTATCGGCCTCGTGGGGCGCAACGGCTCGGGGAAATCCACGTTCCTGAAGATCATCGCGAAGGAGCTGGTGCCGGATGGTGGCGAGGTGACGCAGAAGAAGGATTTGATCGTAGGCTATCTGCCGCAGACGTTTACGCTGGATGAGAGCCTGAACGTGCTGGACAACGTGCGGGCCGGGGCAAAGCGGGTGCTGGACCTGATCGCGGAGTTTGAATCGTTGCCGGGACACTCGAATCGCCATGAGGAGATCGAGGAGCATATCCAGCGGATGGACGGGTGGAATCTCGACAATCACATCGAGACGGCGATGGACAAGCTGAATTGCCCAGCGCCAGACCGGGACATCAAGACGCTGTCTGGTGGTGAGAAACGTCGTGTGGCCTTGGCGCGGGCGCTCATCGCGCAGCCCGATTTACTGATTCTGGACGAGCCGACGAACCATCTGGATACGGAATCCATCGAGTGGTTGGGTGAATTTTTGAAGAGCTATCAAGGGGCCTTCCTGCTGGTCACGCATGATCGCTACTTCCTCGACAGCATCACGAACACGATCGTGGAATTGGCGAATGGACAATTCTACGCTTACGACGGCAATTACACTGAATATCTGATAGGCAAGGCGGAGCGGGAAGCTTCTGCCGAGGTGACGGAGCACAAGCGGCAGATGTTCCTGCGACGCGAGTTGGATTGGGTACGGCGTGGGCCCAAGGCGCAGACGAGCAAGGCGAAAGCACGCATCGATCGCTATTTCGATGTGGCCAACGCAAAGGTGGTGGAGGCCGAGGGTGATGTGGAGCTGGTGATCCCGCCGCCGCCGCAATTGGGCAATCGCACGGCGCAGTTGGTGAACGTGGGCATGAACTTGGGCGGACGCCAATTGTTCTCCAGCATCAACCTGGATTTCGCGGGTGGTCAACGGATCGGCATCACGGGGCGTAATGGATTGGGCAAGACGACGTTGCTGAAGATCCTCATCGGGCAGATGCCGCCGACGGAGGGCGAGGTACAGATCGGGCAGCTCACGAAATTCAATTACGTGGATCAAGGGCGGTTGCAGTTGAACGAGGAGAAGACGGTGCTGGATGAGATCAGCGACGGCACGGAGTTCGTGCAGTTCGGCGAGGGCAAGCTGTCTCTGCGCGCATATCTGAAGCGCTTTCTCTTCACGGATGACCGGATTGTGACGCAGGTGAAGCACTTGAGCGGCGGGGAGCGGAGCCGATTGTTGCTCGCACGCATTCTCAAGCATGGCGGCAATTTCCTGATCTTGGATGAGCCGACGAATGATTTGGACCTGCCGACTCTCCGCGTGTTGGAAGAGGCCTTGGTGGTGTTCCCCGGCGTGGTGCTGGTGGTGAGCCATGATCGTTATTTCCTGAATCGCGTGTGCACGGGCATCCTCGCGTTCGAGGGCGAAGGCAAGGTGACGTATAGCGTGGGCGACTACGAATATTACATCGAGAAGCGCAAGCGCGAGGAGAAGGCGGCGCTGGAATGGCAACGCGCGGCAGCCAAGGCGGCGAGTGCGAAGCCGAACAAATCATCGGCTCCCGTAGCTCAGTCGGCGCAGAAGGCGAAGAAGCTATCTTTCAAGGAGCAGAAGGAACTGGAGGGCATGGAAGCGGCCATTCATGCGGTGGAAGCGAATGTCGCGAAGATCGAGAAGACTTTGGCGGACCCGGATTTCTACAAGAAGAATGGGGCGCAGGCGAATGTGTTGGCCGGGGAACTGGACGTGGAGAAGGAGAAGCTGGCGAAACTGTTTGCGCGGTGGGAAGAGCTAGAAGCCATGAAGTAGGCCGGTTGCACCGGCGGGCCTATGTGGGGAAGTCGATTGCATCGACGGGCCCATAATGCGAACATCGAGCATGGGGCGCACCTCATCCCGGCTCTCGTCCCTGCCGAAGCTCGGCTTCCCACAAGAGCAGAGGGTGCTCACGCTCAGTGCCTTTTTACCCTTTTTTCAACTCTCAAAGTTCATGACAAGGGCTCGCGCCAAGAATCAGTTGTGATAAACTAAAGGGTAACCAAGGTCTCATATGAGCAATGTCATTGTTGGTGGTGCGCTTTTAATTGCAGGCTTAATTCTGGGCGGGGTGTTAGGCGCTCTGCTGGGGCGTGGTCGCGGTATTGAAGAGGTGCTGACATTGCCTACCGAGGGTGAGCTCGTCAGAGCCCTGGTGTTGTCACACAGGTTGCGCACAAATGATGCGGCTGGTGCACTGCTAATGACGGAAATAAAAATCGACTCATGCATCATAAGCCTGACAGGCTGGAAAGACGCCGGAAAGTTGAGTGAACAGCAATTGAAAAGCCTGTCTCGTGGGTTGAAGCATAGAAAGGACATCCCGTTCGATCATGAGTTATATAATGCCGGGCGTGGCCATGTGGTCAGGGACCGTTTGTTGGAAATCTTGAAAAACGATGAGGCTTCCGAAAAGTGAGATATGGCACTTTTAGAGCGGTTATAAAATACTGTAACCGAGTGTCCGAAAACTAGTGAGCGGTCATTGTCCGTAAGGGGTACGAAGCATTCTCAGGGCAGTTGCTGGATGCGGTAGAAGCGGTGGGGGGTGGCGGTGGGGTCGATGAAGGTGACTTCGCCGTTGTTTCCCGGCAGACTTTCAGCGCCGGGCAGAGTGGTCCAGTTCGCGACCTGGAAACCGTCTTTGTAGAGGATGCGGTAGTTTTTCCCCTGTTCGGCGATGAACCACAGTTTGATGCCCCCGGCGGCGGGAGCGATATCGGTAAGGCGCGTGGTTTTATCGGTGCCGAGCTGGATGGGGAACGAGGGGAAATTGGCGAAGGGCAGGGGCGGTAGTGAGGGTTGATCGTTCTCAATGACGGAGCGGACGATGTAAGGGGTGACGGCAGATTTGCCGTGGCGGCCGCCGTTTTGGACGGCGGTTTCATAGGTGGAACCGTAACTGGTTTCCCAAACGCGGAGCTGGGCGTAAACGTTTTCACCACCGGAGCGGGAGGGGACATCCACGAGCTTGCCCTGCACGCGGCCATTGTAGGTACGATTCAAAGTCGCGACGGGTTTGCCCACGGCTTGCAGGGCGGATTCGTCGTTCACCAAGCCCAGATAAACTTGGGCGGTATAGAGGCCTTTGACCGGGCGGGAACCATCGATCTCCAGAATGCGGCCAAAAGCGTCATCGCTGCCGAAGGTGCTGAAATAGAACTGGGCTGGATTGGGCCGGAGCGGTGGCAAAACCAAAAGGGTGGAAGAGGTGCTGGGCTGGGAAAAAGGGAAGCTCAGATCGAACTGTTTGTAGGCGGTTTGGATGTGGGGAGAGTAACAAATCCAAGCTTCTCCAACCGCAAACGAGGGGGCTGATTCACCGCCGCCCCAGTTATGAGGGATGAATGACTGGGTGGTTTTATTGAAGCCATAGAGGATCGTCCCAGGGGCGGAAAAAGAGGCGTCGAAGATCGTATAGAGCTGGCCTGAGAGGGGGATCATGCTGCCGAAGGCGGAGAAGCCCTCGGGGATCTGCGTCATCAATTGGCCGACGGCCAGTGATCCGGTAATGGTGATGGTGGCCGGGGTGGAAGTGGCGTTGTGAACGAAGAAGGCCTCGCCCATGGCGATGGTCATGTCGGGATCGCTCCAGCCGTTGAAGTAGTTATTGGCGCGAAAGCCGTTGCCGTCCATTTTGTAGATGGTGACACCGGCAGGGAGTGCGCCCAAGGCCTGGGCGACAGTGACGCGATCGAGCAACTGAAACGTCACGAGTTGAAAGCCCGGTTCGATGGTCAGAGTGATGAAGCCGACGGCGGCACCTTGGGAATGGTTCACGGAAACGGAAGCGGGATCGCTGGTGAGGGTGGTCCCGGCGTAAACCAGGTTGGCCCGATAGGTGCCGCTATTCGTGACGGCTACGTTGGTGATGATGAGGTTGGTGCTGGTGGCATTGGGAATGATCTGATCGTTTCGGGTCCAATTCACCGAGAGGGGAGCAGCCCCGATATATTCGACGGAGAGGCGCAGCGTCTGGCTGATTTCCAGCGTGGTGTTTTGCGGTTGTCGGCTGATGGCAGCACTGACGGCCTGAACGGGTGAGGCCAGGAGAGTGACGAGGAGTAACGCGCACAGAACGCCGGCCAGCGGTCGCAACCTGACGATGAAAGATGGGTACAACATGTAATTAAGGACGACGAATGAATGGCTGGTTCTCCCGGCGTCCGTATCTCCATGGATAAACGAAGGAGGGGGGTTAGACAACTGGGAATTTGGGGAGGGGAAGGAAGGATAAGGGAGGTTTTGGTAGGGGGAGGATTTTTGTGAAGCGTGCCTGAATTTGCTTGGGATCGCAGGAGGGATTGCGCTCTCAACGTTGCTGAAATTCTGGGAGCCGACGTTGCTTAGGTGAGTTGCTGTGGGCGAGGCGCCCACGCTCCGTGAAAAAATCTTTGTTTGTAATTTATTGGGGGACAATTTGTTGCGTTGGGGAGCAGTTTTGTGGTGATTTTTTGTTTGGAAATTGACGCGGATTTGGTAGTGTTTTCTGTGCTGACAACTCGTTGTCGGTAAAGGAGAGGAGACGGTGGTTGGCTCTTTCAGAGAATAGGCAGCCCCGAAATCCTCAAAGTCATCAAGCATGATGGTGCCTTGGCATTGTTGT
>JAJNBN010000330.1 GCA_021156225.1 Verrucomicrobiota bacterium
GAAAAAGACGCGCGGCCTCCGGACGCGTCTTCCTGTCCCAGGGCAGGATGTAGAAACACCAGCCAGAGCAGAGCCATGCTGCAAGTCCGGGCCCAAGCGGAGGATGGAAAAGATGTCACCACAACGTCGGCCTTGGGTTATTCAAATGAGGTCGTGACGGTCTTGGGCAGTTCGCTGCGGATGCGTTTGACCTCTTCGGCGCTGACAGCTTCCCCGTTGTTGCCCCAACTGTTCCGTACGAACGTCAGCACATTGGCTATCTCGTGATCGGAAAGGTTGTTCAATGGCACCATGGTTCCATTGTAAGTCTTTCCGCTGACGACGATCTCTCCGCTCAGGCCTTGTAATACCGCGCGGATGGACCGGTGCGTATCACTCATGAGATAGTCGGACTTGCCCAGCGGTGGAATCTGGCTGGGAATGCCCTGTCCTTCGGTTTGATGACAGACAAAGCAAGTTTGCAGATAGACCTGCTTGCCTCTCGCGATCTGGATCTCTTTCGTCAATCCCGCGATGGTCTCATTCTTCTGCATGGCGGCCTTTCGTGCAGCTTCGAGTTCCGCGACCTTGCGCCCTGCCGCACTGCCTCCTTCGGCCAAGCTTCCCAGGTAAACCGCGTCCACTTCCTTGCCGGTGTAAACCATCAGGTTTTCCGGTCCTTCTACCTTCAGCATTCCTACCGCACCTTTGTTGAAGGCGCGAAAGAGCGAGTGATCCACCAGCACATAAGTGCCCGGAACCTCCACGCCAAATTCGACGATGGCGGAGCCACCCGCCGGAATCAGGGTCGTCTGCACCTGCTTTTGCGAGGGCAAGACTCCGCCCTCCTGATAGACCGTATCGAATATCTCACCGATCACATGGAAGGAGGAGACCAGATTCGGTCCTCCATTTCCCACGAACAGCCGCACCTTTTCCCCCACCTTCGCCTTGAGAGCTTTGTCGCCCACCAACGAACCGACCGCGCCGTTGAAGAGCACATAGGAAGGACGTTCATCCTCCGCTTTACGCTGGTCAAATGGCTGCAAGCCCTGCTCGCCGTAACGGCCTTCGGTGTAGAATTCCCCCTGCATCACGTAGTATTCGCGATCGACGCGGGGCAGTCCCGCCTTGGGCTCCACCAGAATCAGCCCATACATGCCATTGGCCACATGCAGGCCCACTGGGGCCGTGGCGCAATGGTAAACATACAAGCCCGGGTTCAGTGCCTTGAAGGAGAACTGGGAACGATGTCCCGGAGCCGTGAAAGACGAAGTGGCTCCGCCGCCGGGCCCTGTCACCGCATGAAGATCGATGTTATGCGGCATCTTGCTCGTCGGGTGGTTCAACAGGTTGAACTCGACCAGATCGCCTTCGCGTACCCGGATGAAACTCCCCGGAACCTCGCCGCCAAACGTCCAGAATACATACTCCACTCCATCCGCACTTTGGCGGGTAGTCTCGATCACTTCTAGATGCACGATGACTTTCGTGGCATGCTGGCGGGTGCTGGGTGGCGGCACAAACGGTGCCTGGGTGAGCACGGCTTTCTCCTCTCCCTTGATGGTGGGATCTTCCGGCCGCTGCTTGGTGGCGAGCGTCTGGCTTTCGGCAGCGACTAAAGTCGAAGCAGCCGTAGCCCACCAGAGAAGGACGATCAACCGGAGTTTCACGAGATTGCGTTTCATTTTTAGGAATACATTCCTTGCTACAAGAAGGGCGGGCAGGTTCGGTTTGGATCCGGCAGTGCGTCCCGGCTATAGTGAGGGAGATGTCAACATGCATCCTTTTGCCGCGTAAGCAACCAACAATTGCTGCGTGCCCCAATGGTCAGGGTCGTAAATCGTAAATCCCCCGCTGGGTTTCCTCCTTGAGCTTTCCCGGAAGACGGGGCACCTTTCTACCCAGCGGATGCGCGAGTGGCGAAATGGCAGACGCGCCAGACTTAGGATCTGGTCCCGTAAGGGGTGAAGGTTCAAGTCCTTTCTCGCGCACCATTTTCCATGACTCACGTTTGGGAGAATGAACGATTCAGGGAACAAATTCTCGAAGTGGATTCTGGTAACCTTGGTTGCCTTGCTCGTTTTCTTTTGGCATCGCGAATACCAACGCGGTGCCATGGGCAGATACCTGCGCAGCGAGAGCTTTTACACACTGGCCCTGTCTTTCCCCAAAAACGCCAACGCATTGAACCGGGTCAATCTGCAGTGGGACGATCGACAGATGATCGTCCGGGTGGAAGTGACTAACCAGGCGGAGTTCGATCGTTGGTTGGCCATCAGCAAAAGACCCGCCCGCTCAAACACGGAGCGTTTCATCCTGATTCGTGGTGGTGCAGAGTATCATCTTTAACCTCCTGCGCATGGGCGAAATCTTGCTCTACTCCGCCGTCGGAAAAAACATACCTCTTATCGAGGTGGTCGTAGAATTTGTTGAAGGCATCGATTACGAAGATGCTACCGAGCAGCTCAATGCCTTGGCGGAAGATTTTCATTTAAACTGGCATCCTACTACGATAACCCGCGTCGGCGTGTTGGTTCGGCCACGAAGGAATCTCTGGAAAGATTGTTTGGTTGGCGCATGAAGCGTGTGCCGCTTGCAGGCTATGAGATACAGGGGAAGGATTGCTGCCCTTGGCCGGTCACTTTTCGATGGGCTGAGGTTTCACCAAGAGAACGGTATCCAGTGGAGGGCATCATCAAGTCCATTCAAACATCACAACCCGGCGCAGATGACCATGGCCAATGGTACGCATGATTTTCCCCATCTGCGCTTATCTGCGGTTAAATTCCTTACGGCCCCAACACCACCTTCACCCGGTAAAACTTCCCTCCGCCATCCGCCGCCAAACTCACCGCCACCGTCTGATTGTTCCCCACGATATCAACGTAACCCGCCACCCCCGTCCAAACCGTCGGGTTCCCGAATGCAGTCGCGTATTCCACCGTATAACGCCGCGTCAGCCCCGCATACGCCGCGCCCTCAGGCTTGATCGCAGTGAAGCTGAAATTCACCATCCCGCCTGATAGAGCAGGGGACATCCGCGCCGCATCACCCGTTTGCGGGTCAGTCCCCAGCACATACTCCTGCCCATTCGTGAAACCGTCCCCATCCGTATCCGCCGCATCATTGTTGCTCGCGGAACCAAAGTTCGCGATGCGCCAGCTCTCCAACGGGCTGAGCACGGTGATGTTCACCGTATTCGTCCCCGATTGCCCTGCGAAATAAGCCGTCGGCAACGCACCCAGCTTCGTCACCTCACCCGCGCTAAACGCCGTGTTGAACATCGCCAGATCTGCCAGCGACCCCTTCCACCACCGATCCCACATCGCACTGCTCGTGGGCAGACTCACCCCGCCAAACCGCACCGTCTTGCTGTTATCGAAACTGAACGCGAACGCACTATCACTGCCCGCCAACGTCCCATCCACATACAAGCTCAACGTGCCGCCATTGCGTACGATCGCGAAGTGATGCCACACGTTCGCCGCCACATTTGCTTTCGTGATACCCACGTCTTGCGTCGCCCCATTGTAATTCCGCAGCTCCAACGTATTGCCGGTGCCGTAGTAGCCCAACGTCATTGCGCTGTTCCCGTAACCGCCCGATTCACCCAGTTGCACGATGAGATCGAGGTTCGCCGTGCCTGCGCGTTTGAACCAGCCACCGAGCGTCCAATCCCCATTCTTCAGGTCAACTTCGGTCGTCGTCAGCGCCCGTTCCAATCGCGCTGCCCCAGCCGTGCCGTTCTCCGTCAGCAACACGCTTTGCCCCGCCTGCGGTGCAAAGATCGTCGGCACATCCGATGTATAGCTCACGCTGCCCGTGCCCACGACCGTCTCCGTCGCGTCACGTCCTTGCCCCGTCGTATCCGTCGCGTTACCCGTCTGGAAATCATAGAGGAACAGCGCCCGCCCGTCGTAAGACTTGTCCATCACCGTGTACGTGAAATTAGCCGGGCCATTATAGCCCGCCGTGGGCGTGAACCGCGCTGTGTAACCATCCGCCAGCAACGTCACCGTCCCGTTCTGTGGTGCACTCACGCTGAAGCGCAATTGCGCCGTCGGCGTCTCCACATCGTTCACCAGCGTGCGCAAGTCCACGTCTACCACTGTGCTCTGTGGCGTCGTCACCGTCGTATTATTCGCCGTCGGCGCATACGCGATCTCCACATGATGCACCAGGCTCGTGCGGCTAAGCCCGTTGGCATCCGTCGCCACTGCTGTCAGTTGATGACGCCCCCCGGGCAACGTCGTAGCTAACAAATACGGGGCTCCATCGCCATCTGTGCCCAGTAGCGTCGTGCCGTTATAAAACTTCACCTCCGTCACCGCCCCGTTCCCTGCAGTCACGTCCGTAGTGATCGTGAGGTTGCCCGCCTGCGGACTGTAGCTGCCATCGATCGGGCTGGTGATCCTGATCTCCGGAGGCAGATGGCCCCTCACCACCAGAAGAGTCGGGCGGCTTGTGGTCGTGCCGTGTTCTCGCGAACCATAGGTCACATAACCATCCGCCGTTTGCGTCGTGGCCGCGATCTTGAACGAAACGGGACCGCTGTTGGTGACCGCCGTGCGGACACTGAAGCTTGTGCTGGCGGTTGCCAGCGGTGTCCACGTCGCTATGGGCGGCCCCACCGTGGCCGGCGCGTTGTTCCAAGTGACACCGGTTTCCGACCATGTTGTATCCGGCACCAAATAGACCCCATGCACTCCGGGTGAACTCGCCGTCAGGCACGAGAGGCTCACGCCGATGTCGAAGAGAAGGCCCGAGATATCAGGGACATTAAAACGCAAGTAAGCCTCGCGGTTGAACCCCGCGCCGCTTTTCTTCACCACCAGGCTGGTGGCCGTGCCGTAGTTCGAATCCAGATTGGCTGCGGCGTCATACGTGTACGTGTCCGCCTCGGGGAAGACCTTTTGGAACAGTTGCGTCCCGCGATAGAAACGTGCCTTGAACGTCTTCCCGTTCGAGCCGTTCATATTGATGGTCATCGCGATGCT
>JAJNBN010000331.1 GCA_021156225.1 Verrucomicrobiota bacterium
CTCTCGCCACCAATGGGGTCGTGCTGGTGCGCTTCTCCCTCGCCGCCGGCATGACGGGAACCATCTCGGCGCAAGTGGACACCGGCAGCGCGTTGACACTCAAAGACGGCAGTCTGCGCGACGCGGAGAACCGGAGTGTGATCTGGTGCGATCCCGCCTGGAAATGGACCCGGCAGCGTCTGACCATCACCTTGCAAGCCGGACAGTCCGCCACCCTCGCGGTTCCGTTGCAGCCCATGGATGCAACCTTTCCCCATCCTCTGCGCCAGGGCGGCTATGAACGCCAGCGCCAGCTCTGTGTCGGAGAATGGCAACAACTGGTTCAACACGGCACGCGCTTTGAAGTGCCGGAAGCCCGGGTCAATGACGCGGCCCGCGCCTTGGTCATCGGCAATTTCATGCTGCTGAAAGGAGACCGGATGCACTACAGCGCCGGGAACCAGTACGACCAGCTTTACGAAGCCGAAGGCAGCGACGCCGCGCGCGCCATGCTGCTCTATGGTTACACCAATGAGGTCCGGCGCATGATCGTGCCGTTGCTCGACTTCACCCGCAAAGGCCTCGAATACCATCAGGCCGGCCACAAACTGCAACTGCTGGTGCATTATTACCGCGTCACCGGGGATCGCGCCTTCTTGCGTGAGATGCAGCCGCGCTGGGAAAAGGAACTGGCTTTGATCCTCAATAGCCGCACCAACGAGCATGGCCTTTTCCCGCGCGAACGCTATTGCGGGGACGTTCCTACGCCGATCTATTCGCTAAATTCCAACGCCAAATGCTGGCGTGCCTTGCGAGATTTCGCTGCCGTGCTGGCGGAGACCGGTGAACCGGACCGGGCCCGGGAATGCCTGGCCGTGGCGGTCGAATTCCGCCAGCGCATTCTTGCGGCGGTGGATAAAAGCGAACGCAAGGATGTCGCCCCCGCTTTCATGCCCATCGCCTTGCTGGGCGAGGAAACGCCTTATGCCCCCATCACCAGCACCAAGATCGGGAGCTATTGGAATCTCATGGCGAATTACGTCATCGGCACGGAAATCTTCGGGCTGAACAGCGAACGTGAGACAGCGCTGGTGAATTATCTCCAGCAACAGGGCGGGCTGTGCCTCGGTATGACACGTTCGCGGCCCAGCCCCAGCTTCTGGACCGGCATGGACAGCGTCAACCCGCTCTACGGATTGCGTTACGTCCTCACCTTGCTACGCCGCGATGAGCCGGACCGGGCGCTCGCCAGCTTTTACGGCATGCTCGCCCAGGGCTTTACCCGTGACACGTTCATCACCGGCGAAGGTTCCTCTTTGCGTTCGCTCGATGAACATGGCCGCCTTTTCTACTGCCCGCCCAACAGTGCCGGGAATGCCCACTTTATGTGGATGCTGCGCACCTTGCTCGTGCAGGATTGGGACCTGAACGAAGACGGGCGCCCAGATACTCTGCGCCTGTTGTTTGCCACGCCGCGCCCCTGGCTGGAAGACGGCAAACGCATCACCATAGAACGCGCCCCGACTGAGTTTGGGGAGGTCTCGTTGACGGCCGATTCCCAATTGCAGGCCGGAAAAGTCGTGGTCCGTTTCACCCCGCCGCCTCAAGCTCCGGCCAAGACGCTCTTGCGTCTGCGTTTGCCTGCGGGCTGGGTCATCACTCAGGCGACTGGCGGGAACAAACCAGTCGTGCTGGTTTCGCCCGACACGGCGGATGTCACAGCGCAGCGCGAACCGGTCACACTTGAATTCTCCGTCAAGCGTCAGCCGTAGTCACAGAAATACTTCATGCTCCTCGCCTTTAACAAACCTTACGGTGTTCTCTCGCAGTTCACGCCGGATGGCTCGCCCAACCGGCCCCTCGCGGAGTTCGGTTTTCCTAAGAACGTGTATGCCATCGGGCGGCTGGATGCAGATAGTGAGGGGTTGCTCCTCCTCAGTGATGAGCCGGGATTGAACACGCGATTGCTGCTGCCCAAGCACGCGCATGAGCGGGAATATTGGGCGCAGGTGGAACGCATCCCGACACCGGAAGCGCTGCAGCAGCTCAGTAAGGGCGTGGTGATCCAGGGGCACAAGACGTTGCCGGGAAAGGTGTGGATGCTGGAGCCGCAGCCACAGGTGCCGCCGCGCGATCCGCCGATACGCTTCCGTAAATCAGTGCCGGATTGTTGGATTGGATTGGAACTGGTGGAAGGGAAGAACCGGCAGGTGCGGCGGATGACGGCGGCTATCGGGCATCCGACGCTGAGGCTGATGCGGGTGCGGATTGGGCGGTTTGTGCTGGGGGATTTGGTGGCGGGAAAGTGGAAGGAGTTATCGGTGGAGGAAAGGAAGCTGGTGTTGGGTTAGCCTCTCGCGGCGAAGACTTCATCCAGATGGCGGATGCGGCGGGAGAGGTCGCGGGCGAGGTTCAGGACGAGGATGCCGTATTCCGAGGGCAGGGTCTTGTAGAGGCTGAGGAAATCCATAGAGGAGAGGGCGAAGACTTTCGCGTCGGTGACAGCTTGCACGGAGGCGGAGCGGGGGAGGGTTTCCAGGATGCACATCTCGCCGAAGAAATCGTGGGCGGTCAGCCGGGCCAGTTCCACTTCGTGGGCGGTG
The DNA here is from genome assembly GCA_021156225.1 of Verrucomicrobiota bacterium. Lineage (GTDB taxonomy): Bacteria > Verrucomicrobiota > Verrucomicrobiia > Limisphaerales > JAEYXS01 > JAEYXS01. Next base: position 2,583 of record JAJNBN010000331.1, read on the forward strand.
CCGACCTGTTTCACGACACGAACTTCGCCTTCGCCGACGAGATAAAAACGATTTCCGCTTTCGCCTTCACGCACGATGAAGTCACCGGACTTCACCTCGATCTCGCGGGCGTGCTTGACCATCAGTTCGATGGCTTCCTCGCTCAAGCCCGCAAAGATGGGGACGCCGTGTAGCTGTGCGTGCATGCAAGTACAGTAGCCCAAAAGGGGGATTTTACGAGACGAATCGCCGTGGCACTATGACGGGAGATTGCCATGGAAAAGACACCTGAACCGGCCGAGGCGCGCCTAGCTAACGAGGCGGAAGGTCTGCCGGTGATTGTAGCGTCGGGGTGGGCCTATGAATATAAGCTGCTGCTGGTTTTGGGCATTGCGATGGCATTGAGCTGTATCGGTGCGCCGTATCCGCAGGAGATGTATTTGCAGCATTCGCCCACGTTGTTTCTGCTGTTCTTTTTGCCTTGGATACATCGCCGGTATCCGGTGAGTCGCACCGCGTTCACATGTCTCATCGTGTTCATGCTCTTTCATACATTGGGGGCGCGATATATCTATTCTTACGTGCCGTATGATCGGTGGTGTGAAAGTTTGTTCGGTTTTCGCTTAAGTGAGGAGTTTAGTTTTCGGCGTAATCACTATGATCGCTTGGCCCATTTTCTCTTTGGCCTATTGTGGACGGTGCCGGTCTGGGATGTGTTGACGCGGCATTTTCGCATCCGCCCAAGGGTCGCGTGGTATTTTGCGTTGGAGTTCATCATGGCGGCGAGCATGTTGTATGAAGCGTTTGAATGGGGGTTGACGATGGTGCTCTCACCGAAAGATGCGAATTCCTACAACGGCCAGCAGGGGGACATGTGGGATGCGCAAAAGGATATGACGCTGGCGATGGTGGGGGCACTGATCACGGCGGTGGTGATGAGGGTCCGGTCAAGGCGGGAAGGGTGACTGTCAGCGCTTCAGGGCCGCAGTCTTACCGAAGAGGATGACGGCCTGGCCGACCATGGGCATGGAGACGTAGCGCAATTCTTTTCCTTCCACCGTGGGCAGGCCGATGACGCTGAGTGAGCGGAGGAGTTCATCCACCGTGCGCCAGTCTTGCATCAGGGCGGCGGCTCCGATGCCGAAGCCGCTGGCGGAGGGGCCGAGGCCGAACACCACGGGACCGCTATCGATATCTTCGCGTCCGTTTTCACCGGGAGCGAACTCGGCCATGGCGCCCAGGCCGAGGAGGCTGCGGTAAAAATGTTTGCGCATGAGCGGGTATTGTTCGGAGGCGAATTCGGGAGCGAACTCTTTAAGGTAATGCAGGCCATACGTGACCGAGATACCGCGTGGACCTTGGAGGATCTGTTGTTTGTCGGCATCCACATAGGTGGCGAAGAGGCCGGTCTTGGGAGACAGGTAATGGACTTTGATTTCGCGGATGAATTTTTCTTTGGCGAGGGAAAGTTTGGTGCCAAAGGTGCGGTCGTAGTGGACCAGTCCGGCATGCGCGGCGAAGTTGTCGGTGAGCCACCACATGTCGGAATAGCTCTTGAGCATGCCTTGGGGACTGGCGTTGAAGTCGCGGGACAGAACGTTGGCGACTTGGTGGATGGCCGGAGTGAAACGCGGATCGCCGGAGATATTCAAGTAGCGGATGGCGAGGTAGAGGAAATGGCCGTGGACGAAGACGGAGGATTTTTCGATGGTCGGCAGGGATGAGGAAGGCGAAACACCTTTGGGAAATGGTTCACTGAAGTGTTGTTTCACGAAACCGCTGAGGCGGGGTTGTTGCAGGGCGTGAAGCACCCAGCGGACTTCGGGCAGCAGTTCGGCGCGGAGTTCAGGTGCGGCTTCCGCCAGGTTCAGGCAGGCGTGGCCGAAATAAATGCAGGCGAGGAAAGGCCATTCGGCTTCGGCGATGTTCGTCTTCCAACCGTCGGTGATGATGGGTGGGCCTTTGAGGTCGATCTCGCCGAGCTTGCGGGAGAGGTAGCGGACTTCCATGCGGTAGGGTTCGAGGGAAGCGGTAGCGGTGTTGGTGACGGCCGAGGTTTGGGCTTGGGCGTGAGGATGGATGGGGAATAGGACTAGCAGCCAATAGAACGATAGCAGAGCGTAACGAGTAACCCCAATTCCTTGAGCGAGGGACATGGCTCAACGTAATTCATCGGGACGGGTTTCGCCACTGGTTTTCGGAGGATTGGTTAGAGCCTCCTCACGTCGGCTGCTACTTATCGGAAGGTTGGACCTCTTACGGCTGAGCGGTTAACCTCCTGCCGATGTCCAGCCGGGAAAGCAAAGTGCCTGTGCCTGTCGCCGCTCCAGCGACGAGTTGGCTTTTTTCTGGGCTGGT
>JAJNBN010000332.1 GCA_021156225.1 Verrucomicrobiota bacterium
GCCACGGATGAATTCGCCTATCGTGCTGTCGAGAACGTAGTGAACATGCGCGATCTACATGCCACCATGCTTCATCAATGTGGCATCGATCACAATCGCTTCAGCGTGAAATTCCAAGGCCTGGACGCCAAGCTCACCGGGGTGGAACCGGCCAAGGTGCTTAAGGCCATCCTCGCATAAAGCCAGGCGCGGTGTTGCCGGGTAAGCGTGGCGATTGCTTGAAGCTCATCAACGAGCAACCGTCCGGCCACAACACCGCGCCTGCAAAATGTTTCCGTGCGGTTTACTTCAGCGCTTTGGCCACCGATCGCACATTGCTATCGATGAGTTTGATGTAGTCTGTAGCCTCATCATTGCCACCTACGAGGATAGGCAGATAGACCACTGGCACACCAATGCTGGTGGCTACGTATTCCGAGGTCTTCTTGGAGCGATTGGGCTCCACGATCACCAGTTTCACACTTGCTTCCTTCATCTTGGGGATGAGTGAATTGATGTAGGTCGGGGAAGGTTCGATGCCGGGCTTTGACTCAATCTGCCCGACCACCACGAAGCCGAAGTGATGGGCGAAGTATTCGAATGACTTGTGATAAGTCACCACCTTTGCTCCTTGGTGTGCTTGTAGAAGGCCACTCCACTCCTTGGCCTTCGCATCCAAGGCCATTTCGAACACACCCAGATTCTTCGAGTAAACCGCCGCATTGGCCGGGTCCACTTTGGAGAAATGAGCGGCCAGATGTTTGGCCACGATTTTTCCATTGTCCGGGTCCAGCAGATAGTGCGGATTGCCTCCCGCATGGACATCGCCCTGCGAGCGGTCCACTTTGCCAGCCGGTATATCGAGCAAGGCCACTCCTTCGGAGGCATCCACCCTGCCCTCGCCACCGCGGGCAATTTTGCGATTGCGCGCATTGTCCACCAACGGTGGTAACCAGCCGATCTCCAACTCCGCACCGCCTTCAATCAAGACATCCGCCTTGTTCAGGATGCGGGCGAAACTTGGTTTGGCATCCACAAAATGCGGATCTTCCGTACCACGGGCCAGACTGGTCACATGCACTTTGTCCCCGCCTATGCTCATCGCGATTGAGCCCAAGTCAGGCGTCGTTGCCACAACCTCTAGGGATGCCGCTTGCGCACTAAGTGCACTGCCCAACAGTGCGCTTAACAATATGGTAAAGATTCGTTTCATATTCGTGCGGATTAGAATTTATGAGCCGCGTGTGCGCCGAGGACGAACTGGAACTGCAACCACACCGAATGATCGATGCCAAAGTCCGTGCGGTCATCGTAGTTATATTGCAAGCGGATCTTGGAGAACTCGGTTGGATACCACGTCAGGTTCGGTGAGATACGATAACGCGTGGCGCGGTATTTGTCGAAGACGCCATTGAACCCTCCGGTGCCGTCCGGCTCCAGCAGCCCCATGGTTTGATAAGAGGCCACGTCGCCAGTCACATAGTCGAAACGTAATCCAGCCACCCAGCCCTTACGGAAGCCGTAGCTAAGCTGCGAATACAGACCGTAATCCGTGAGCTTTTCCGCAGCCAAGATGGCTGGTAAACCGGTGGCTGGATCAAACAACTGGCCGGCATCCGGGTTGCCATCACCATCTTCATCCGCCAGCAACCCGTCCGCATCCTCATCCCAATCGAATGAACCAGTGCCGTACTTGCGCATCATCGCCTCGGTCTGGAACTGCACAAACGGGAAGCCGCCTGAATGATTTTCCGGCCGCCATTTCCAAGTTAGGTCCGCACCGAAGATCTCCGTGCGGGTATTCTCGCCACCACCGCCATTGGCGTTGGGGCCAAAAGCACCCGAGACTCCAAGCAACAACGTCTGGTTATCCGTGAGGTTGAACGAGGTCGCCAGACGGGGCGTGATGAGCAGGTCATCAAAACCTTTAATTCCGCGATTGTTGTCCGCATGGCGGAAGCTGAACGGAATGCCCTCCGCCCCTTCACCACCATGGGAATGACCACCATCGCTGCGAAAACCCGTCGCCGTAGAGCCTTGGCTGTTCTGCAAACCAAGGAAGAGTTCAGTATACCATGGCGTAGGTGCGAGCCAGGAAAGGCGAGCACCCGGGTTACGCAAGCCATCCGACCCGAGGAAACGGGCACTCACTAACGGCGCATCCACGAACGACCAGGAGTGCGGGTGCTGGGTATTAATGCGACCGAACTCGGTCAGATACTGGCCTGCCCGGATCTGGAAATTCCCCGGCAAAGCAATGGATTCCAGCCAAGCCTCTTCCAACTCCACAAAAGTTTCTCCTTCCCCATCGATGGCGAAGAGCACATTCGCATTACCTCGAAAATAGGTATCTACGGCTCCTGAGAAGTTCGCCTCCAATCCTTGCAGCGTGAAGCCACGCTGGTTCGGATCATGACCACCGATCTGCAAATCATCCAAGTCATTGGCTGTTGAACCACCTGCGGCAAGCGTGCCAACCAGGCCGATATCCATGAAGGCAGCCCCTTTGCTTACGCGGATTGGATCCGTGATCCGCCAAGGTTTGTCCATGATCGGGTCGCCAGTCTTGTCGGCATTATTGGTGGGTGCGGCAGTCGTTTGCTGTTTGATGGCCTGTTGTTCTTGCGTGATCGTGGTCTGGCTCTGCTTCAACTGCTGAAGCTGCTGTTCCAGTGACTGAATCTGCTGGCGTTGCAGTTCTTGCTGTTTGCGGAATTCCTCCTGCATCTGCTGGAGCTGCTTTTGCAACTGCTCCACCGATGGGGGGTTATTGGCTGGATTGCTTTGGGCGTAAGCCTGGCCGCAAAGGACCGATAGCATCAAGGCGGACGATAACGAAACGATAGATTTCTGGTTCATATTTCCTGACTGCACGGGCAGCTATGCTGCCAGCGCTTTGGGGTTCATCACTCGGGATTGGCTGACGTGGCAGGGACATCTCCCGGCGTCAGCAAAGCCGAGGGATGCTCAGGAAACAGGCGAAGAAGGCGGAGCCCGGCCGGACCACAAGGTCACGATGACCACGGCGTAATCGACACTGTGCGGGAAAGGAATATCCGCCACCGGGACAAACTCCGGTTGAGGCAAAGGCGCGGAAGAAAAATCTAGCGCTATAGAAGCCGAATGGTAAAAGCAGATCGCGCAACTCTCCGCACGCTGCGGTTCCTCATGATGGTGGTGGTGATGCGTTCCATCTGCATGCTGATGACTCTCTTGGTGCTGATGCGCCGCATGGACACCATCGAGACTGAGCACCCCCGCCAGCAGCAACATGAACGCGACCAGAACTCCGAAGCTCGGTTTGCGCAGCAGCCAGTTGATGCGGCGTGAGTTCATTTCTGCAAATCGTTTGCAATTAAATCATAAAACCCTGATCACGCAAGTGATTTGTGTCAGGGTGAAAACTAACCGTTCTTGCCGCAGCAGTGCTTGAACTTCTTGCCGCTGCCGCAGGGGCACGGGTCATTGCGTCCCACCTTGGGACCAGAGCGGACGGGCTTGACCTTGGACATCGCCTCCGTCGCTTCATTGACCATCTCACTGCCGCCACCGGCCGCCTGTTTCTTCGTCTCTTCAAAAGCGTTCGTCGGCTGCTCATGAAGCGTTTGCTTGGGCAGATTCATCATGAACTGCTCGAATGCCATAAAGCTGGAGGCACTGCGGAAGATGTTGTGGCAAGACTCGGTCTTGATGTTATCCATCAATTCCTCAAACAGCTTGTAAGCTTCCGCCTTGTACTCGATGAGCGGATCGCGCTGACCGAACTGGCGCAGGCCGATCGCCGTGCGCAAGCCATCCATCGTGTAGAGATGCTCCTGCCAGAGCTTGTCGATGGCGCTCAAAATGGTGTAGCGCTCGATGGATCGCAGGGCATTTTTGTCCTGCTCATACTGCACTTTAACCATGTAAGCGTCCCGCACCGCCTTGACGATGAAGGTGCACACCGAAATCTGCGCCGGGCTCAATCCTTCAAAGACGGAGCCGGCCACTGCAGGTTGATCCCCTGCCTTAGCCGCTTTGACGATCTCTTCTTCCGGGACGCCCACAGGGAAATTCAAATTCACCCATTCGGCCAGAGCACGGACATTCCACTGCTCCACTTCCTCATCAGGCATGGAGTTCTGCTGCACCTTGGAGATGACCACCTCTTCCATGATGTCCAGCAATCGATCCTGCACGTCGTCCGACTGGATGACCTCGTTGCGGAAGCCATAGAGCACTTCACGCTGCTTGTTCATCACGTCATCATACTCCAGCGTGCGCTTGCGTTGCTGGAAGTTATGCTGCTCCACGCGTTTCTGCGCCGTCTCGATCGAGCGGTTTAAGAGCGGATGCTCCAACTCCTGGCCCTCTTCCAAGCCCACGCGTTCCATCAGCTTGCTGATCCGGTCGGAGCCGAAGAGACGCATGAGATCGTCTTCCAGCGAGATAAAAAAGTGTGAGGAACCCGGATCGCCCTGACGCGCGCACCGACCACGCAACTGGCGATCGATACGACGTGATTCATGACGTTCCGTGGCGATGACGTGCAAGCCGCCCAACTCGGCCACACCGGGTCCGAGCTTAATGTCCGTGCCGCGACCGGCCATGTTCGTGGCAATAGTCACCGCTCCGCGTTGACCGGCGCGCGAAATGATCTCAGCTTCCTGCTCGTGATACTTCGCATTCAGCACTGCGTGCACGATTCCTTCCTTCTTCAGGATGCGGGACAGAAATTCGCTGACTTCGACTGAAATCGTGCCGACGAGGATCGGGCGTCCGACCTGGTGGACTTCCTGAATCTCCTTCAATACGGCGGCAAACTTCTCGCGCCGGGTCTTGTAAACAGTGTCGTGTTTGTCGTTGCGCAGACAAGGACGGTTCGTCGGGATGACCAGCACGCCGAGCTTGTAGATGTCGAAAAACTCTTGAGCTTCCGTCTCCGCAGTGCCCGTCATGCCAGCGAGCTTCAGGTAAAGACGGAAATAGTTCTGGATCGTGATGGTGGCGTAG
>JAJNBN010000333.1 GCA_021156225.1 Verrucomicrobiota bacterium
CTCGCCACCGTGCATCACCGGCCCAAGGGCGGCAAAACGCCGATGGAGAATTGCGAGCAGTTCGCCCCGCTCATCGCCGATGCCGCGCGTCAGAAGGCCGACCTCATCGTGCTGCCCGAGACACTTACGTATTATGGCCTGGGCAAGACGTATCTGGATTGCGCGGAGCCCATTCCCGGACCATCCACCGAGTATTTCGGCAAGCTCGCACGCCAGCACAATCTCTACATCGTGGCCGGTCTCCTCGAGCGCGAGGCGCATCTGATGTATAACGTGGCCGTGCTCATCGCGCCGGACGGCAAGGTCGCGGGCAAGTATCGCAAGGTGGCCCTCCCGCGCGGCGAGATCGAAGGTGGCGTGCAACCGGGGAAAGATTATCCGGTCTTCGACACGCGCTTCGGCAAGCTCGGCCTGATGGTCTGCTACGACGGCTTCTTCCCGGAGGTGGCCCGCGAGCTCACCAATCGCGGCGCCGAAGTGATCGCCTGGCCCGTGTGGGGTTGTAATCCGCAACTCGCCTCCGCCCGCGCCTGTGAGAACCACGTCTACCTCGTGAGCAGCACGTATGAAGACGTCGCGCGCAACTGGATGATCACTGGCGTCTACAACCACATCGGCGACGTCATCGCCCAAGCGAAAGAGTGGGGCACCGTAGCCGTTGCCGAAGTGGACCTGAACGCCCGCACCTACTGGCCCAGCCTCGGCGATTTCAAAGCGGAGCTACCAAGACATCGGCCGTAGAAATGCGGCGGGAACTTCCCGCTGGGGCGCGGGTTGTCCCAACCCGCAGCAACGTGAAAGCGCCGGACGGTGAGAAAACGCCAAACGAGTGCGAACCCACAAAGACATCATGGTGGCCCGCCGGTGCAACCGGCTCACAACACCTGCTTCAACGCCTCCAGGCACCGCTGATTCTCCGCACCAGTGCCCACCGAGATGCGCAGCCATTCACCCAAGCCATACCCGCCCATCGGCCGCGTGATGATGCCCAGCTTCTGCAAACCGAGAAACACCTTCTGCCCATCACCCACCTTCACCAGAATGAAATTCGCCGCACTCGGGATGAATTCCAGATTCAGCTTGTGGAACGCCAGCTCATAAAACTCCAGCCCCGCCTGGTTCAGCGCCCGCGTCCTCATCACGTGATCGATATCATCCAGCGCCGCCATCGCGCCCACCTGCGCCGGCAGATTCAGGTTGAACGGCTGCCGGATCTTTTCCAGCGCCGCGATCACCTCCGGATGCCCGATGCCATAACCCACGCGCAAACCCGCCAGCCCGAAAATCTTCGAGAACGTCCGCATCAAGATGATGTTCGGGAAATCCCCGCGCCGGATGAGCGGCAGAAAATCCACCGGATCCTTAAGGAATTCGATATATGCCTCATCCACCACCAGCATCACATGCGGCGGCACCTGGTTCACCAAGTCGGCCAGCTCACCCTTGGACGAAAGCGTCCCCGTGGGATTATTCGGCGTGGCCACGAACATCACGCGCGTGTTCGGCGTGATCGCCTTCACCATCGCCTTCTCTTTCGCGGGCACCGTGATGACATTCGCCCCGAACAGTTTCGCCATGATCGGATAGATCGCGAAAGAATACTGCGACACGATGACATCCACGCCCGGCCGCATGAACGCATGCCCTACGAATTCGATGATCTCGTTCGAGCCATTGCCAAACACCAGATTGCCCGGCTCCACGCCGTGAATGCTCGCCAGCTTCTTGCGCAGATAGAACGCATTCCCATCCGGATACAGATGCAGCTTGGGCAACAGCTCTTGCAGCGCCGCCATGGCCATGGGTGAGGGGCCCAACGGATTCTCGTTCGAGGCGATCTTGATGATCTCATCCGCAGGCAAACCCACTTCGCGCGCGACTTCCTCGATCGGACGGCCCGGCACATACACGGGCAGATCTTTCAGGACCGGATTCAGTTCAAAGGGCAGGGCCATAAAATATTACAGTCGGGCCAGGATGCGTTTCACATCCACATGCTTGGCGATCATATCGCGGATGACGGTGATCTTCGCCGTATCTGTCGCGCGCGTTTTCACCGTCAGATCATGCACCGTGGAGGCCACGGTGTAGCTGTCTTCCTTCGCCAACAGCACGGGGAACGGCGCCGCACGCAAAATTTTCTCCACCGCACCACTCGGCCGGATGTCATCCGTCAGCACGATGCCCGCGAGACAAGGCTCCGTTGATTTATCCGTGCCTAGCGACGTCGCCGCCGCCAGCAAAATATCCTCCCGATCACCCGGTACGATGAGCAACGCCCCGCATTTGAAATGCTTCACCGCGTTTTGCACGCCCATGGCGCCCACGACCACCGTATCCACCAAGTTCGTGAACTGCTTGGATTTATTGAGCGCCTCGGACTTCAACTCCTCATGGATTAAGTCCAGCGTCGGCCGGGAAAGAATCGGCTGATGCGGAATCACACCGAGCAGTTCCAAGCCCTTGCGCTTCAAACCACGGCTCGCGAAATCACGGATGAAATCCACCTTGCCCGGCAGCACCTTGTTCAGGATCACGCCGATGACCTCCACGCCTTCCTTCTCGAACAGCGCCTGGTTGATGGCCACTTCATCGATAGGTTTGCCGATGCCGCCTTGCGAGACGATGATCGCCTTCGCGCCCAGCACCTTCGCCACCCGCGCATTCGAGAGATCGAACACGGAACCCACGCCCGCATGCCCGGAGCCTTCGCACAGCACGAAATCCTTTTCCCACGCTACGCGGTCGAACGCCTTCTGAATGCGTTTCACGAGCACGTCATAATTCGCCGACTCAAGATACTTGCGCGTGAAATCCGGCTCCACCGCGATCGGACTCATATCCACCAGCGGACAATCGAGCTGATAAACTTTGTCCATCAGCACCGTATCCTCATCGATCTTCTGCTCTTCGATTTCTACAAAGCGTTGCCCAACCGGCTTGATGTAGCCGATGCGCGGATGACGCTGCTGCAAGGCGGCGAGCAGGCCCAGGGAAGTCGTGGTTTTGCCGTCGTTCTGCCGCGTGGCGGCGATGAACACGCGAGGAGTGGTCTCGTTCATTATTACACCAGTTCGCCCGGCAGACGGGAACCGGCGCCGGGGTACAACGTTTCGTATTCGATGGATTGCAAGCCGACGATGGCCGCGACGCCCAAAATGTCATGGGCATTGCAACCACGGGAAAGATCAGCCGCTGGACGGTCCAATCCCAAGAGGATCTGGCCGTAAGCGTTCGCGCGAGCGACATGCTGCACGAGCTTGCTCGCGATATTGCCCGAGTTCAGGTCCGGGAAGATGAGCACATTCGCACGGCCCGCCACTTGGCTGTCCGGCAACTTGCGCGAGGCGATGTCCGGGATCAACGCGGCATCTACTTGCAGCTCACCATCGAAATCCGCTTCCAAATGTTGCTGGTGCGCCTTCTGCTGGGCCAGCGCCGTGGCCGCTTGCACGCGACCAATGCTCTGATGCGTGGCGCTGCCTTTCGTGGAATAAGAGAGCAGGGCAACGCGTGGTTTGATGCCCAAGATCTGTCGTGCCAATTTCGCCGTGGAGACGGCGATATCGGCCAATTGATCCACCGTTGGTTCCGGGATGACACCGCAGTCACCCATGAACAGCACGCCGTTTTCACCGAAGCGCGTGTCCTCCACTTCCATCACCATGCAACTGGAGGCGGTGGTCGCTTGCGGCGCGACTTTAATGACCTGGAACAGTGGTCGCAACACACTGCCGGAAATCTCGTTCGTGCCTGAGATGAGACCATCCGCCTGATGCATGGCCACCATCATCGCGCCGTAGTAATTCGGCTTCATCATCGCCTCCCGTGCTTCCTCTTCACCCACGCCTTTGGAGCGGCGCAGGGCGGCATAGCGCTTGGCGAAACTATCGAGGTCTTCGCTCTCCGCCGGATTGATCACCCGCACACCTTCGAGCGAGAGATTGAGACGCGCGGCAGCCTCCTTCACCTTCGTGCGGTCGCCGAGGAGGATGGGCGCGCCGAGGCGCAAGGAATAGAACTGCCGGGCCGCTTGCAAGATGCGCGGCTCGGTGCCTTCCGGAAACACCACCCGTTTGGGATGGCGTTGGAGCTTTTCAATGACACTCCCGATAAATCGCATGCGACGTTAGTAACGGACGCCGCCTGAAACTGCAACCCGCAATCACGACCGGAATGTGGGCAATTCTATCAACGGGCGGTCTTGGCGGGATTGTTGGTATTGGGCACCAGCGCCAGATTGAGGAACGAAGAAAAGGCGAGTTCCGGATTCTTGGCTGCCAAGGCTGCCGGGAGATAGACCGTCAGCGTCTCGTGGCCGCGTTGGCGATACGCTTCCTTCAACAAGCGCAGACGCGACCATCGATCAATAGTCAGTTGGGTGGCTGCCGGCTTCAGCGAGGTGCCCCGCCAGGTCGCCTGGAAGACCGCCTGACGGTTCCCATCCTGTTCAAAATATCCCAACGTCCCGGCGATCTGATTCGTGCCGACCGTCAATTGCAGCGCTGCCGGATTGCCCAGTGATTTCCAACCTGCGCTCGGCAGGCAGATCTGCGCGCTATGGCCGAAGGCCTGGCTGGGGATCGTTCGTTCCGCCGACCAGAACATATGCACGATGTAAACGCCGATGTTCAGTTCGTTTTTGAAACTCCACGCACCGCCTTCGCTGAATTGCAGCAGTCTCAACTCCGCTTCAGAAAAGGTGTCCGCCTGGACCGCCCAGCCGGGTGGCGGAGGCGTGGCCCGAACTTGCCAGTGAGGTTTGTCCAAGACATCGCGATCAGTGCCCGCCACCGCTCGCCAGAGCAGACCCGTCGCGAAAGGCAGGACAACCACCAGCACGAGCAAAACCTTGGCGTGCTTGGGCGGGATCTGCGGCCAAGGGATCTTTTCCGGTGTGGGAGTTGAAGCTTGGCGCGGACGCATCAGCCACGCCAGCAATCCCAAGGTCACGAATATACCCGCGCTCGCCCACATGCCCACCGGGTCATGTGCTTTCTCGAAACCCGCCTGACCCTGCTGCTGCACCGCCTTGGTGAGAACGATGATGCGGACCACATTGCCCACCACCGCAGTCGCGACACCGGCGAGGACGAGGATCAGCCGCCGCCAGTAAGTCAGCTTCAGATACGCGCCCAGAAAAACTGCCGCCATCAAGCTGGAGAGAAGTGATTGAATGCCGCTGCAGGCTTCATCAATTCCCACCATGCCATTGCTCAACTCGATAACGTTCCCGCGTTGTAGCGAAGGAATGCCCAGCCAGTTCAGGCAATCTACCGCGATGCGCGTGGCCACGGCCAAAAGACCATTGGTGAGCCGACCTTCGATCATGGATGGCCAGGGCACGGCGAGTGTCAGAAAGAACACCGGCACTAAAAGAACGCGGAGCCAGGAACGTCCCCCCCATGCCAATGCGAAACCGAACGTCATCAGCATCGCACCCACGTGGAGCAGCCATCCGCTGATCCTCCAGAAGGGATCTGCCTGACGGACGAATTCACCGGCGAAGAGGGGCAGGAGAGCCAGGCAGCAGAGCAGGCGACCTTGGCGCTCATCGGCTGGGCTGGCCACCGGTGTGCCGGAAAGAGCGGACACCCGGCTCCACCACAGCAAGGCGGCCAGCAGCGGTACGGCAAAGCCGTATTCGTATTGCGGATTCATCCGCCATTCGATGGCAAGGTGGACCCAAGTCCATAACCACACGGCAGCGAGGGCAGCCAGACCAGGCCACGACTGACGCAGAATGGCGTTCATTTGGCGGCCTTGGCGGTGGCGGTCTTGAGCAGTTCCTTTTCTTCCGGCAGCAGACCTTCCGCCTTGGCCCCCAGTTCCAGATATGGTCGTGCTTCTTTACCCCGGCCAGACTCAGCCAGCATGATGCCGAGGTAAGCGGCAATGCCCGGGATTTTTTTGACGTCCGGTGGCAGCTTCTCCATCAGAGCGACGGCTTCGGGAAGTTTACCCTCTTCGCGCAAGGCGAAAGTATAAGTGGAAATGGCCGCTGGATCTTGGGGATGTTTCTCGAAATTGGCCCGGGCGAGTTCTCTGGCCTTCGGCAGGTTCTGGCCCAGCAACAGGCTGAGCATCGCGTAATTGTTTTTGATGATGGGATCGTCCGGTATCAGTTCGCTGATGCTTTCCGTGACTTTTAACAGGCGCCGGCTGTCGCCGTTGTCCATATAGATCTTATGCAGTGCCCGCAGCGCCGGGATGCGGCCAGTTTCATTGCGGGACAATACCAGCCAGATCTCCTCCGCTTCAGAATTCCACGCCCACCCTTGCGCTATCTTTGCGAGCAAGCTGCGATGGTAAGCGTCGATGCCAGC
>JAJNBN010000334.1 GCA_021156225.1 Verrucomicrobiota bacterium
CATCAGCACGCCTTCCGGATTTATATGGGATTCACCGTGACCCGTGAGCTTGCTGTGGATGCCGCGGAAGCCCTTCAGGGAATCCGGTGTCAGGCCGTCGAAACCGTAGTTTGCGCGCAAGGCATAGAGACCGTTCTCGGCGTGACCGGCATCGTTGACGAAATTGTAGGCTTCGTGCCACTGACGGCCCTTCACGGAGAACATGAGGGCGTGGATGGCGGAGTTGATCTCGGCGAATGCAGCCGGACCACCCCAGTGACAGGCGGCACCACCGACCACGGCGTGCACGTCCATCAAGGCGACGAGGGCGCGGGTAGCGCGCGGGTCACCAGCGATAACGTCCTGTCCATTAACGCTTTTCACCGTCACGAAATACTTCGGCGGCTGGGCGGGCGTGGGCGCCAGCTTGGTCTTGATGGTCTGCGGTTTGAGTGGCGGGGCCACTACGGCTTGTGCTACTGAGGTATCTGCACCCATAATTTCGATTTCTTTTTAAACTAAAAATTAAGCGCACGACTTTAGGAGCCATGCGCGAAAAGGGAAGCCTGAAAATGAGGTGGATTCAGTCGCTTCCCCACCCTTCCCCATCACGAATCTGCCTACTGATAAGGGCAATGTGGTAACTATGAATGGAACGGCGGGTTAAGCCGCCATAAAGCTCATTCCTTTTTGCCCGGCTGCCAGGCGGAGTTGTCCAGCAACTCGATGCCCGGCTTCTTGAAACGAATGCGGCGGCTCTTGTAGAGCGTGCCGAGCGCCTGCTTGAAGGCTTTCTTGCTCACGCCAAAGGTCTGGCGGATGGCTTCCGGCGAACTGTCGTCATCAAAAGCCAAGTGCCCCTTATGCCGCTCCAGAGCTTGGATGATCTTGTCCGTGAGCGAAGCGACGCGTTGGTAACCGGAGGCATCGAGGCTGAGATCAATCTTGCCGCCAGGACGGATGGTGCGGACATAACCCTTCAGGCGTTCACCGATCCGCAAGGGATTCGCGAGGTTGTCCTTGTAGAGCAATCCGCGATGGGAGTTTTCGATGATGGCGTTGTAGCCCATCTCCGTTTCACTGGTGATGAGCAGGTCCACCTGTTGGCCATCCCGATAGCCGGGCGCTTCTTTGCTCAGATGACGCCCCAAGCGCGCACTGGCGATGATGCGGTCTGACTTCGGATCGAGCGCCACATAGACAACTACCCATTGGCCGAGACGAAGCGGGTTTTCATGTTCACGAAAAGGCAGGAGCAAATCCTTGCCGAGCCCCCAATCCAGAAAGGCACCCACCTTGGGATTGATGCTGATGACTTCCAAGGTCGCGAATTCTCCCACTTGCGCATACGGCTCTTCCGTGGTGGCCACGAGGCGGTCTTCGGAATCGCGATAAAGAAATACGTCCAGCTTGTCCTTCGGCGCGACGTCACGCGGGATGTAACGGCGCGGCAAAAGGATTTCGCCGAGTTCGCCGCCGTCCAGGTACAGACCGGGGTCAGATTCCCGGATGATGGGGAGCAGATTACGTTTGCCGATGTCAGCCATTACGGAGGCAGGATAAAGGCGGGCGGGCGGCAGCGGGAGGAAAATCGTTCATTGCCTCAACTGCGCGATTCGTTCCACAGCCATTTGTAGTCTCTCCTCATGCGTCCCGCGCAACAGCAACCACGGCACGGTTTGCCGCTCCAATGCCTCCACGAACCATTGATGCAAATACCTGGCGGTGAATTATTGAACCTGCAGAGCGAACGCCTGACACCTGAGGATTTAAAAGGAGCCTGCCCATGTGAGCCTTGCCAAAGCACGACCACCAGGCTCCACCCAAGAGTGCCTTCCTCTTTTAAACAAAAACTGGCGGAAGATTTCTCCTCCGCCAGTTTTTCGCGTTCTAAATATTTTTAGAAATTGATCGGCACATTCACATCCACCTGCGTCTCGCCATCGGAGACGGCGCGGGCACCTTCATTCGCTCCCACCGTGCGGACAAACGTGTTCACGATCAAGTCCAGGTAACGCGTCAGATGACGGTACGGCGTGTACGGCACATACACGATGTCTTGTGATTCCAGCACCACATCCGGAGCCTTCCCCTTCACGATGTCCCAATAGTTCACGACCGCGATCTTCGGCTCCGTCAATGATCCGCGCACGATTGCCACATGCGAGAGATACGCGTTCTTGATCGTTCCGCCAGCACTGGAAATGGCCGAGATCAATGTGACTTCTTCACCAAAACCCACCGCCCGCGGTTGATTCACCGCACCCAGCACATGAATATCCCGTGACATCGCCCCCGGCAGAAAGACGAAATCATCCGGTTGCAGATAGATATTCTGGCTCATATCTCCTTCCTTCAACAATTTGTGGAAATTCACCGGCAGCATCTTGCCATCGCGGATGACGAAACTGCGTTTCAGGTCGGCCGACTCCTGCCGGCTGCTCCCGGTTCCCGCCCCTCCGCCTCCGCCTACGCCTGCCGCCAACGAAGCCAGCGGACTCGGCACCGAAGGACCGCCCGCTCGTGAAAGCGCTTCCAGCAAGGTCACCGGCGTGGCCAGCGAATAGATGCCCGCCCCGTTCACCCGTCCCATCATCCAGAAACGTTTGCTCTCCACCGCGCGCAAGGTCAGCGACACTTGCGGTTGCTCACGGAAGTATTCCTTCAACTGCGCTTCCAAACGCTCCTTCGCCTCCGGCAGCGTCAGGCCCCAGACGTCTAGGCCGGGCAGTAGGTAGTAATAGATTTTGCCATCCGGTCCCACCAGCGCCGTGCTCTTGGTCGTCACGTCGCCCGGTATCTGGATGTCCAGTTTGTCCCCGGGTCCGAGCGTGAAGACGTTAGTGGGCACGGTCAGCCAGCGCGGCTCCAGCGTGTTCGTGATCGTCACCAAGTCCAGCTCCCGAGTGGGCGGGGCATTGGTGTCCGAAGATGGGCGGGCTTCAAACTGGGGCCCGGTGGTGCTCTTGCAACCGGCCAGCAGCAATGCCCCCAGTGCGACCGTTATCAATACCTTGTGATTCATATTAACTCCCCGCTTATTTGATGATTGAGCCGATGTTGCCACCCGTCCAGGTGATCACCGCCGCCTGCACAAAGGACGTGGCCAGCACGTCCAGTAATTCTTCCGCCTTCGCCCACGGACGGCTGCTGATGTAAACGATGTCCTTGGGTTGCAGCTTGAAATCCGGCGTCTTTGCCGCCAGCACGTCTTTCACATCCACTACGAATGTTTCCGGCCGGTTCAGCGAACCGCGCACCACCAGCACCTTGCCGCGCCACGCTTTCTCCGTGAACCCGCCCCGTTGCGCGATCGCTCCCACCGTGGAGGAAGTGCCCGTCGAGAAACTCACACTGCCCGGGAACTTCACCTCGCCCAGCACATACACCTCGCGCACATCGGATGCCGGGAAGTAGAGGTAATCGTTCGGCTCCAGCGCGATGTTCTGCGTGAGATCGCCCTCCAGGAAGAGCTTCTCGAAATCCACCGGCACCCGCTGTCCCTGCCGGGCGATGAAACTGTGGGAAAGATCCGCCAGATCCACCAGGTTGCGGTCGGACATCCCCGTCTCAAAACCCCGCGCCCGCGCGATCGCCTCGATCACCGTCACCGGCCGGTCCATGGTGAACGCGCCCTTTTGCGAGACCCGGCCCAGGATGAAATATTTTTTGCTCTGATAGAGCGCCGGCGTGATGATCACGCGCGGTGAACGGCGGAACTTGCCCAGCTCCTCGTCAAATTTTTGGCGTAGCTCATCAATGGTCAGCCCCGCCGCCATCACGTTCTGCGCCTCCAGGAAACTGACTCTTCCATCCGGCCCCACGAACACATCTTCCACCAGCAGGTCAGGCTCTCCAAATAGCGAGAAGTGCAGCACATCCCCCGCACCCAGCGTCAGCTTCTGCTGCCACCCGGCCCGTTTCACATTGCTCTGCACCGAGAATGATCCCGCATTCGTGGACGCTGGGGGCAGTTCTGCTGCTGGAACGACTTCTGGTTTTCCCGCCGGTATCTGCACCGCCGCTTGTGCCGAGCCCGTCGTGGGAGCTGGCTCCGCCAGCGTCGTCGCGACCGTGGTCGGAGGTAATGCCGTGCCTTTGTCCCAGTTGATCGTCCGGTCAAAAGCGGCCGTGCCCAGCAGATATTTGCTGATGGGATAGAGCAACTGGATCTTGATGCGATCCGTGGTCAGCGGCTCCTCTTTGAGATAGCGGACTTTGATGCTCACGGACCCTTGGCCGATCGGCACCTCAGCATCCTCCGCCCGGAACGTATCCTCCGCTACTTTCCCCTTCTGCTTCTCCAGCGTCGTCACCAGCCGGATGGGCGGCCTGCCTCGCCCATCATAATCATAGTCCAGGGTGAACGTGACCTCCGCACCGTTGTTGGTGGTCACCTGCAGGTTGGATAGCTTGCAACCCCCGATGCTGTGCTGCTCCTTCGCCACCACCGGGGCCGCCTTGGTTTTGGCATCCTTTTTGGCATCCTTTTTGGCATCCTTGTCGGCCGCCCAAAGCGTCGTTGAAGTGAGTGACACGCCCAAGGCCAGCACTGACATGCAAAAGGCCTTCCGCCCGATGTGAATGATGTTTTCCATACAGATCCTTTTTAAGCCGCCGCTGTTTCCGTCCACCGTGAGAAGCTTGGCCGGGCTGATGCCGTGGCCGTGTCGTCCTTCAACACCGCACCTACGATATTGCAGCACGCATTGTTTAGAGTTTCGATCTGGCTGCGAGTTTCGGCTGCGGTAGCTTTGCCGCTTTCCGTCAGCCAGATGAGGTTGGGCAGATTTTCCGCGAGCAAGACCGCTTCCGGGGATGAGGCTGGCGGCAGTTCCACCAGGATCACCACGTTGTCGATCTGTTGCCATTGATCCAGCGCTGCTTTCCACTGCTTGCGCCGGTCCAGGTTCCACACCCAGCCTGGCAGCGGGATATGCACCATCGGCT
>JAJNBN010000335.1 GCA_021156225.1 Verrucomicrobiota bacterium
GCTGATGTGGCGGGGCATGTTGAACTGTGCGCTCAACGCAGATCCGTTGGTGAAACCAGCGCCATTGCCACCGGCCAGCAATGTGATCGTGCTGGGATCCAGCAGGTTCAACTGGCGGATTGAATTGTCGCCAGCGTCCGCGATCGCCACTTGACCAGCAGAATACTGCGCGATACCTGTCGGGCTTGTGAAAGCTGCGGTCAGCGTGGTGACCACCCCGGCAGGGGTAACTTGCTTCACCGTTCCGCCGATTTCCGTGACAATAAAATTGCCCGTGTCCGTCAGCAGGAAAGACGTTGGTGAAACGAGAGCGGCCGTGATCGGCGCTACGAAAGTGCCGTCCGTCGTATAACGGAGGATGGAACCGCCACCCGTCGGCGAGGTCAACACATACACATCTCCGTTGGGAGCCACGGTCACAGCCACTGGCTGGGTCAGCCCGGTGGCAAACAGGTAGGTAAAGCTCGTGTTCCGGTTGCCGGGATTTGTCACCCGCAAGATGTTGCCTTGGGCATTCTCCGCGATGTACAGATTGCCCGCGCTGTCGAACGCCAAGCCCAACGGATTATCGAGCTTGATGCCTTGGGCACCGCTCGATCCACCGGAGAAGGTGATGACGGAACTGCCGGGCGTGGTCCCCACATCCGTAGACCCCGGACCGCCACCCAATGTGGATACGTTCACCTGCCCCAGCACCGAAGTGGCCGAACATACGGCTAGCGCCGACACAATTCCAGTTGCCAGACGGCTGAAGCGTTGCTGCCTCACCCGGCCTGCCAACTTTTGCAAGCTGGTTAAGATATTCATTTTTTCAACGACTTGAAGTCAGCAATATTGACGCCAACTTATTTCGTGGACTTCTTGTCCTTCTTCCAGTCATGGGGCTTGCCGGAGTCCCATGAGGACCAATCTTCGTCACCCGGTGCCACGTGCGTCTTCGGCACATTCTGGTCTTGCACATTGTTGCGCAAGTAGTCCGTCGGCGTGTAATGGTAATCGTATTCTTGGACAATCGTCGGCGTCACGAAGATGATCAGGTTCACCTTGATGCGGGACTTGGAATCCTTGCGGAACAGACGGCCCAACACCGGGGCATCACCCAGACCGGGAATCTTGGCGAACTGCTTGGTCGTGTTGTCGCTCACCAGACCGCCCATCACCAGCGTATTGCCGCTCGGGATCAGCACGTGCGTTTCCATCTTGCGCAGCGCATAGATGTTCGCCTCAAAGGTCGCATCATTGATTGTCTGGACGTCTTTACCGTCGATGTTCGACACTTCCGGCACCACATGCAGGAAGACATTGCTGTCCGCCGTGATACGAGGCGTCACTTGCAGGATGGTACCCACGTTCGTGTAGGTCACTTCGGCAGCGGCCGGAGTGTTGGCGGAACCGGGCGTCACTTCGAAGATCGGAAAGGCGCGCGTCACGGAGAGCGTGGCGAGCTGGTTGTCCATCGTCACCGTGCGCGGCGTGGCCACCACTTCGCTGTCCGTGTCATCATTGAAGAATGAGAGAACACCGGAAACGCCGTCCGCATTCAGGAAACCGATCCCCGGGAACACACCATTGCGTGTGTTAGCCGTGAAACCACCACCACCCACCGTCGTGTTAAGGGAAGTCGTAGAACTGGAAGCAGCCGAGCTGACGGACACGATCTGGCCACCCGAAGGCAGCGGCGTGGTGGTCGTTGTGGTCGCCCCCGGCAGGGACGTCGTCGTTGTGCCCGTGGTTATGCCGTTGCCAAAAGTGAAGTTCTGGGCGCGGAGCGTGCCACCCCAGTCGATGCCCTTGACGGTGCTTGGGTTGCGGGCCGTTTCCACGATGCGGGCTTCGATCAAGACCTGCTTCGTAGGCGTGTCCAGTTCCAGGATGATCTTCTCGACATTCTTCATGTCGCGTTCCACCGCGTTCACCAGCACCTTGCTGGAACGGGTGTCAGCCAGCACTTTCGCGCGGGTGTCACTGAAGGTCGACTGGATGGCCGGCACGATGTTCGTAGGGCTTGTATAGCGCAGTTGGAAAATCTGGCTGACCAGCGGCTCCAAGGCCTTCGGATCCTTCGGTGCCACGCGGCCGATCTTCGTCTTCGGATTCGGCACGAATTGCAGTCCGTGGTTTTCCAGCACCGATTCAAAGGCGTCCAGCGCGGTGACATTCTCAAAGCGGATGGAGATGGTGGCGGGCGGCAGCGGAGCTCCGTTAGGCCCCAGTTGCACCGCGCCCACGCGCGGGTCAAATTGGAAATTGATGCCGGCCTGTCGCGCCAGCGTGGTGATGACGTCCGTCAGCGGCGTGTCATCAAAGGTGATCAATGGCACCACCTCACCACGGGAGGGCTGTGCCTCTACCGTGTTGGCTGTGGTGGTGTTCTGGGCAGACACCCCCGTACAGATGGCGATCAGCCCCGCCGTTAGAATCGTCAACGCTTTGATTTTCATTGCCTGCTAGTTTTAAAAAATTGCTAGATTGATACGCCCTGCCGTCATCATGGAGTCGGAAGTTTCAATTCCAACTCCGCTTTATCCGCCTTCTCACCCTCCACCTGAATCACCACACCAGTATCAGTATAACGGAGAATCTTGAACCGGGCCGGGCCATCCGGGGTAATCGCCGCCTTGCTTTCGCCCAGCATCACAATGTAGTTTTTCAACTTCGAAGAAATCGTCACCACGCGGTTATTACCAGATCCGACATATCCCTTCAGCTCGAAGTGCTGGATATAATTCTTTTTAACCTCCACCGGGGGCGTCACTATTACACCTGGTCCTGCATTGGTGGCAACGGTTACCACTTTCGGTTTCGGGTCCCAGCGTTCAGACTTCGGAAAGAACGGGTCCTTCCCCTTCTTAGGATCAGTCGCAAAGACGGATTTCGGCGCCACGATTTCCTTCGGCGCAGCCGCTGCAGCCTTGGCATCGGCCGGTTTTGCCGGCTCAGCCGCCGCCGCTTGGGCGCTGACAGGCAGAAGGGCGAGCGCCAATGCCATGGCTATTAGCCAACCAGCTTTTGAATGCTCTTTTCTCATTTCGAGTCCTTCGGCTTGACGGGCACTACCAGTTCAAATCTCAATCCCAGTTTCTCCGCTTCCGGCCCGGTGGCGATGCCGCCTTCAGGGCTCAGCACCAGATTTTGCACACGTGTGAACGGAAACGCATTTTCGAGTTCAGCAAGAAACTTGCCGAAGTCATGATAATATGCAGTTACTTTCACAGTGTATCTCACCGCATCATACGGAAAGTCCCCATACATGCCGATTCCGACCCGTTCTTCCCGGCTGATATCCTGGATATCCACCCGATGGCCGTTCTTGTTCTTGAAATCGTTCATCGTCAGGATCACCCAGGAATAAAGATCGCCCGACGCCATGTTTTTCTCCATCGCATCCAGCCGTCCCCTCACCTCATCCAGTTCAGCCTGAATCTTGGGAGAGTCC
The DNA here is from genome assembly GCA_021156225.1 of Verrucomicrobiota bacterium. Lineage (GTDB taxonomy): Bacteria > Verrucomicrobiota > Verrucomicrobiia > Limisphaerales > JAEYXS01 > JAEYXS01. The sequence continues at coordinate 3,437 of JAJNBN010000335.1, forward strand.
TTCTTCAGCTTGTCCGCCTTGTCCACGGCCTGCTGAATCGTATCAATCTCCGCCAGCTTCCCAGCGCGCGATTTGTTCTGCGACCGGATGACTAAAAAGTAGAGCAGACCCAGAACCACCACCGCACCGAAAGCCACGGCGATGAGCTGCTGCTGTTTATCTTTGGAAAGCTTGTTCATGTTAGCGCACAACCTCCGTGAAGCCGCATTCCAGGGAGAAAGTCAGATACTTCTTCCCCTGTTCATTCTCACGGGCCTGGTTCAAGGTTTTGAGCGAGACCGTTCCATTGGTCCCCAAGTGATCTTTCAAAGCCGTCGCGAGCGTCTCACGCAGACGGTTGTAGCTGTCCAGCCTTTCACTGTTATCCTGCGCCTCGATCGTCATCGTGATGATCTGCTTGGAAACGGCCGGCTTGGGCTTGAGCGTGGAACCGCGCGGCGGCACAAACGCTGGCGTCACTTGATAGATCTGATCCGCCTTGATCCGCAAAATCTGCACGTCATCCACGATCGAACGCTGCAAGGTATCCAGCACCGGCGCCCAGAGCGGACGGACGGCGGACATCTTCTTGAGCATTTCCATCTTATACTGATTCTCCCGGATGAGCTTCTGGTTGGCTTCCGCCAGCTCCTTCGGCTTCTTCAACTCGTCCGCCATGGCATTCACCTCGGCAAACTTCTTGTTCACCCCCATGAGGCTGATCCAGTTCAAACCCACCCAAACCAGCATGAGCACCACCAAGGCGACGGCCGCGATGATCGCACGCTTGACAGGATCTTTCCTGCGTAACTCTTCCGTGGCCTGCTCCTCGGCCAGCAAATTGATTTTGATTGGCATACTCTAGAATGCAGCCATGGCTCCACCGATCGCGACCACCAACTGGGGGGCAACCTGCTCCAGTTCACCCAATTGCGCCGGCGGTAACGCTGGCGACATGAAAGTTGTCGGATTCCAAGCCTTGCAAGGAACCATCAGCTCTGATTGCAACGCACTAATGATATATTCAGAACGCGCCGAACCACCCGAGAAGAATACTTGGCTCACCGTCTTATCCTGCTGATGCTCGAAAAAATCAATGGAAGCCCTTAATTCACGGCCCAACGGTGTCAACAACGGTTGGATGGTGGATTCCACTTCTTGCGGCATCCCCACCTTGATTCCCTCAGCTTCCGCATTGCTGATCCCCAAGGATTCCGCAATGCCCGTCGTCAACTTGGCCGCACCAAAGCCGACCACACGGGTCAGCATCAGCTCACCCATCATCAAGATGCTGATCGCCGAGTTTTTGTAGCCAAAATCCACCAGCGCCACCACTTCCTTCGAATAAACATCCGGCATCGCCATCTCGAAAGCATTTGCCGGACCAATCAAGCCCGAAGTGATCACATCCGCCACCAAGCCCGCATTTTTGGCCGCTAATTTAATATCTTCCGTCAACTGCCGCTTGGCCCCACCCACCAGCGCCTTGCACTTGACCTGTGTCTTGACCGCAGGTCATTGATCCCCACCATGGGCAGCTCCGCTGTCCGGAGAATGCTGTCACTCACCCCCAGCACCACTACGATGTGCTTGGTCCGCGCACCCAGTTGCTGCATCACCGTTTTAAGATGCTCGGACAGGATATCGGGCGAGATGCCGCGGTCGTAGACTGGAGCGTCAACCATGGCGAATCCCGTAATTGAAAAGGCTTCGCCCTTGCGTTGAATAGCAGCAGCCTTGGTTACTCGCGTCCCCAAATCAACCACCACCGCTTGGTCCCGCCGCTTGCCAGAGTTGCTTAAAAATGGTAGCGCCATGACGAGCGTTTTGTAACGGGTCGCATTTTGAAATGCAAGTCACAATCTGCTGAATCCAAAAAAGATACCTTACCACACTTCCCCCCCCGGTCCATTCTTAGTTCAGAAATAACATTGATTTACCATCAAACACTTAGTAAGAAATCGCGTGTGCGGTGCCAGCACTCCATTTAGCACCCGGAGTCAGCACCCCTTCCCGGGTGTATCAGAAACGAGTTTTATATGGCTTACACAGCGGAGATCAGCCGAACAAACCCAAGTGCGTTTGTCTTTCTTGTTGACCAGTCGGGCTCAATGGTGGAGCCCATCGCGGGCAGCGATGGCAAGCGCAAATGCGACAGCGTGGCGGACGCCATCAACCGCCTGCTGCACAACCTTATCATCAAATGCGCCCGCGGCGAGGGCATCCGCAACTTCTACGAAGTCTGCGTGATCGGCTACGGCTCCCACGTGGGGCCCGCCTTCAGTGGACCGCTCGCCGGTCGCGACATCGTCCCCCTCAGCGAGGTGGCCAATTCGCCCGCCCGGGTGGAAGAGCGCGTCAAACAGATCGATGATGGAGCTGGCGGCGTCATCACCCAAAAGGTGAAGTTCCCCGTCTGGTTCGAGCCCCAAGCCAAAGGCACCACTCCGATGGGAGCCGCTTTGGACTTGGCCCACCACATCCTTTCGAGCTGGGTTTCCAATCATCAATACTCCTATCCACCCATCGTCATCAATATTTCGGACGGTGAAGCCACGGACTTCGGTCCCGTGCCGCAAGCAGAGGCCCTGACCAGTCTGGCCACCGTGGATGGTAACGTGATGTTGCTGAACTGCCATATCTCCAGCCAGCCGGTCCAGCCAATCATTTTCCCCGAAACAGACAACGACCTGCCCGATGAATTCGCCCGGACTCTTTTCCAAGTGTCCAGCACCCTCCCGGCCAGCATGCGTAATCTGGCTCGCAATGAGAGCATCATGTTAGGTGAGAACGCACGCGGCTTCGCGTTCAATGCTGACTTGGTGGAATTGATCCGGTTCCTGGATATCGGCACGCGCGCCAGCAACCTGCGTTAATCAAAAAAAGCCCGTGGAAGCCACTGAGAAAGTATTCTGGGTGCCCAAGGAGGGCTATACTCAGGACGAATACGAAGACGCTTTCAGCTGTGCCCCCGAGAAAGGCCACTTTGCCATCGCGGACGGAGCCACTGAATCCTCTTTCGCCGATTTGTGGGCTCAGTGCCTCGTGCAGCGTTTCACCGCTTCCCCTCCCTCAGGCAACCCGCCGGATTCCAATACGCTCATCCAATGGTTGAGCCCCTTGCAAAAGGAATGGCACTCCAGCATCGCTTGGGACCGTTTGCCTTGGTACGCTGAGGAAAAAGCCCGCACCGGTGCCTT
>JAJNBN010000336.1 GCA_021156225.1 Verrucomicrobiota bacterium
AAGGAAACGTCGCCCGTAACGCCAGGATGAGATACAGGCCGGGAATGGACATGATGATCTCGCACGTCCGCATGATCAGCGTATCTATCGTGCCGCCGAAGTATCCGGAAATGGCTCCGACAAAAACCCCGATGCCATACGACAGAATGATGCCGATCAAACCGATGGAGAGGGAAATCTGGGAGCCATAGAGCATGCGGGAAAAGATATCGCGCCCATACTGATCGGTACCCAGCAGATAGACTGGATACGCGTCATCACCGGTGCCAAAAAAATGTGTGGTGGTGGGAATCAACCCGATGAACTTGTATTTCTCACCCTGCACAAAAAAGCGGATCGGTTTACGGTCGTCGGGCAGCGGCTCATATTTGAAACTGCCCGGCTCGGCCAGATGATACTTGGCCATCATCGGGCGCAAACCATCAAAGGTGATTTTTGTAGGTGGATGGAAGAAGCGCTCCCGGTCCTGTCGTTCATACCCGTAGGGCGAGATGAAGCCTGCCAGCAGGGCGACAGAGTAAAGGACGATCAAAATAACGCCACCGAACATGGCCAGCTTCCGCTGTTTCAGGCGCCGCCACATGATCTGCCACGGAGACAGATTCACGATGTCATTCGTCACGGCAGCTTTGGGATCGATGGAGGGCGTAGCCATGCTATTTGAGTCGGATACGCGGATCACTCCAGGCCAGCAACACATCGGCTATGAAATTGCCGATCACCAGAAGAACCGTGGCCATGACGACGGTAGCCACGACCAGTTCAAAATCCTTGGCCGTGATGGCCTCAATGGTGAGACGGCCAAGACCTGGCCAGGCCATCACATTTTCCACGATAAAGGCACCGCTTAGAAGACCGGCCAGTGAATAGCCAAAGATCGTGAGCAAGGGATTGATGGCATTGCGGAGGGCGTGTTTGTAAACGACCCACCCTTCACTCAAGCCCTTGGCGCGGGCGGTCGTCACGAACTCCGCGCGCAAGGTATCGAGAAGGTTGGACCGCATGTAACGCATGATCCCGGCCAGCGAACTGGCTGCGAGCACGATCGTAGGGAGGACAAGATGATGCGCCCGGTTCCAAAACCGTTCACTGGTGGACATCAGGTCATACATGGGGCTTTGTGCGCCACCGACCGGAAACCAATTCGTGCTGGCCGCCAGCATGAGGGCCAGCAACGCCAACAAAACCTCCGGGATGGACAGTCCCACAAAGGCGATGGTGGAACAGGCACGATCGACGAAGGAATCCTTTTTGACCGCCGCCCAGATGCCCAACGGTATGGCGACGATCCAAGCGAGGGCCATGGAAAAAAACGAGAGGATAAAGGTATTCCACAAACGGGTCTGGATCAGTTCTCCCGCCTGCATCTTGTACGCCAGCGAATAACCCAGATCACCTTTGAAGGCATTGATGAGCCAGTAGGAATAGGCCACGTAGAAGGGTTTGTCCAAATGGCGTTTGGCTTCCATCTCCTTGATCTGCTCCGGGGAAATCTGGGGATTCTGGCGGAGTTGATCGTAAAAGCTGCCGGGAGCCGCCCACATCAGCATGAAACTAAGCAGCGAAACCCCGATGAGGATGGGGATGAGGTGCAGGAGGCGTTTCGCTATGTACTGCCACATGGTGTTATTCGCTTTCGCCAGCGTGACAAATATCACCGCTCGTTGGCGAGTGAAAACCACTGATTCCAAACCCTTTATAACACACTTTCAGGCCGCTTGCACCTCGCTTTGCCGGGGGCCGGTGATTTTCGCTAATGCTTACCATTTGCCGACTTTTGATTCGACAACCGCCCAAGCTGTTCAAGAATCTATCTACTTTATGGAAAAACGCCGTTTGACCCTTGGCCATTCGCCCGACCCGGATGACGCTTTCATGTTCTACGCCTTGGCGAAGGACTTGATCGACAGCCATGGCTTTCAGTTTGAGCACATCTTGCAGGACATCCAGACCCTGAATGAACGGGCGACCCGAGGTGAACTGGATATCTCGGCCATCAGCATCCACGCCTATGCCTACGTGTGCGATCAATACGCCCTGCTCCCCAGCGGTGCCAGCATGGGTGATGGCTACGGCCCCATGCTCGTGGCCAAGCAGAAGTATTCGAAGGAGGAAATCGCCAAGCTCAAGATCGCTGTCCCCGGCACCATGACCAGCGCTTTTTTGGCGTTGCAACTCTGGCTGGGTAAACCGGCGAAGGAGTTCAATTACATCGTCGTGCCGTTTGATCAAATCTTCCAAGCGGTCCGCTCAGGTCAGGCGGATGTGGGACTGATCATTCATGAGGGGCAGTTGACGTATGCGAATGAAGGACTCGTCGTTTGCGAAGATCTCGGTGTTTGGTGGGGCAAGGAGAACGACGGATTGCCCCTGCCCCTCGGCGGCAATGTCATCCACAAGCGCTTTGCGCCCGAAGTCCGTTCGGCCATTTCAGACACGCTTACGCAGAGCATCCAGTTCAGTCTTGATCACCGGTCGGAGGCGGTTCAGCACGCGCTTCAGTATGCGCGTGACATGGGCAAGGACCTCGCGGACAAGTTCGTGGGGATGTACGTGAACCACTGGACGCTGGACTATGGTGACAAAGGACGCGAATCCATCCGCCGCTTCCTCACCCGCGCGCACAAGATGGGATTGATCCCGAAAGCGCCAGAGCTGGAATTTGTGCGCTAAACGATCTCGGGAAAGCTTATAGCCGGATGACGGAAACGTCGTCCGGCTTTTTCTATTCCACTCCCGGCAGGGCTCCGATGAACCAGTTCTCCTTGAGGGCAAGTTCCTTCGTTTGCTGATGAGGAACATACTGTCTGGTGAACTCATGCGGGCCTTTCGGCCAAGGCACGCCGCCTTTGCGGGCGGGAGATTCCTTCTTCAATCGCAAATCTTGTCGGGTCAGGTTCACAAATCCCGGTTCATCTCCAATCAGGCAAGATTCTCGTCCAGTGATTTCGCCTTTGAGCAATCCGCGCGCGTTGGCCCAGCCGGTTTTGAACCAGCAATTTTGCAAGGCCAGGCGTCCTTTGCCATCCAGTATCGACAGGCTCTTTCCGCTGCCAGTCACGTACACAATATTGTTGCGGGCATCCACCTGCTCTTCACCAGAGGAGAGACGGAAGAGCATCGTTTGATCCGTCCGCGTGGAAACGACGGTGTTGTTATAAAAATACAGCGTGCCCTGTCGATACTGCGCGAGTTTACCCATATCTCCACCGTAGTGGACGATCTGGCTGTTGCCATCCCCTTCCCGCTCCAGCAGCACGTTTCCGTAAACCCAAGTCGTGTGGTAGCGCGGATCATTCCGCAGGATTTCACTGTCCATGGCCTCCACGAGATCCAGTTGCCGGTTGCCGCCCTCCAGCCAATTGTAGCGCACGATGGTCCCGGCGGAACGGTCCTTCAGATTGTTGCCCGGGCAACCGGCGCGTAATGGTCCGTAACGATTGAACTGAAACGTGATGCCTTGCGAAGCTGTGTAGGTATTATGCTCCTGGATGCTGCCTTCGATGCCATTATCGTATATATGACATTTCTCCAGGAGAATCTCTTTCGATTGAAAGCTCGTTAAGAAACCGTTCCCGCTATCCCGGATCACGCAATTGCGAACCGTGATTTGCTCCCCTTTTTCGATAGAAATCGAAGCGGCGTTCTTGGCGTACGCCATCTTGCCGTTCCGGCCGGCGAACTCATAGGGCGCGCGGGCACTGCGCACTTCCAGATTCTCCAGGATGATATGCCGGGGCATCGTATCCTTTGGGATATTCGCCCCGCCAATCTTGATCACCGACCGCGCCTCCCCCCAGAAGTCCAGTTCCTTTCGCGTGACTGCATTCCGGCCATCGATCACGGGCAACTGGCCTTTGGCATCGGGCACGCCTTGCACGGTGATGGGTTTGTCTTTCTCTCCCTCGCGGCAGATCACCCATTTGCTGCGATAGGGTTCAGTCCGCCAATGGATCAACACGGTATCGCCCGGCAGAAGGGATTCCCAAGGGACTTGTTCCACTTCCGTCAACGGCTTGCCCGGGCCGACTTCATAAACGGCTGCGGGGACAGAAACGGCCAGCGCGAAGAAGACGCAGAGCGAGGCAAAGCGAGGCATGCGCTTACGGTAAAGCAAAGGAATCACGTGTGCGAAGGTTAACCCCTACGCACGAGTTGCCAAGCGGAACCTCAAGAGGTAGCCGCCCTCTCCTAACCGCCGATGAGGTAGGAAGGCGTCACGTCATCACTGCCGAGACCGAAGCGGGGGTAGGCTTTGAGCGAGAAGGTGACGGCGATGGTGTAGTCATCCTCCTGACCGAAGCGGCCTTGGCGGACACGGAAGGTGAGGGCTGTGGTCCAGCTCCGCATGTCGCGGTAGAGCGTGTAGTATTGTTCCTCCAACTGACCATCGCGCGCTTCGAAATGATGGGAAACTCGGGCGGCCCAGTTTTCGTTCATGCGGTAGTAGAGAACGGTGCTAAGCAAATTATGTCCGCTGTTTGGCCCGAGCAAGGCGGGGTCATCACGAAGATAGCGATGGCCCAGGCTCAAGCTCCAACGACCACCGGGTTTGAAGGTGGCGGTATGGTAGGACTGGCGGAACCAGCCATTGTCCAGTGAGTAGCGCAGTTCGGAATTCAGCACCAGCCAGTTGCGGGGCTTCAGGTCCAGATCGGAGAAAAGGTCGGCAAACGTCCCCTGCCCCGTGCGCGGGTTGAGGCGCCAGTCGGTGTAAACCGCCCAGTTGACCACGTTCTCGAGTTGCCCGTCGCGCTTGGTTTGCAATTTGTTTCGGAGACCAAAGCGGAACACATTCTGAGCATCGATGGCGTCGATGGAATTGAAATCAGGGAACTCGATAGGAGTCAGGCGGAAGCTGGGTTGGAGGTAATCGAACTGCGGCAGATCACGCGGCTCCACGTTCGGCGTGGGCACATAG
>JAJNBN010000337.1 GCA_021156225.1 Verrucomicrobiota bacterium
CGTAGTGCGTTGCTTTCAGGGCAGCATTTTTGGAGGACTGGACGCGGGGCGATTTTGCGTGGAGCCGTGTGGGATGAGAAGATCCCGGCCTATCCACTGTTGTTGAAGGATGCGGGATATCACATCGGGGAGACGTATAAGGTCTGGGGGCCGGGGACGCCGAATGATGCGCCTTACGGGGCGGGCAAGTATGCTTTTGAGAAGGCGGGCGGAAGATTCAACAACACGTCGGAGAACGTGACGGCGATGGTGGCGAAGGGGAATGGCATCGAGGCGGCGAAGCAGGAATTGTATGCGGAGGTTGCGGGGAATTTTGAGGCGTTCATCGCGGCGCGGCAGGCGGGGCAGCCGTTCTGTTATTGGTTTGGGCCGACGACGACGCATCGCAAATGGATCAAGGGCTCGGGCAAGAAGCTGTGGGGCATCGAACCGGATTCACTGAAGGGCAAGCTGCCGCCGTTCATCCCGGATGTGCCGGAAGTACGCGAGGATTTTGCGGATTATCTGGGCGAGGTGCAGGCGTTTGACGCGGCGGTGGGTGTGTTGCTCAAGAAGCTGGAGGCGATGGGCGAGCTGGACAACACGCTGGTAGTTTTGAGTGGTGATCATGGGCCGCCGGGATTTCCGCATGGGAAATGCAATCTGTATGACTTCGGCTCCAGCGTCACGCTGGCCATCCGTGGGCCGGGGGTGAAGAGCGGGCGGGTGATTGATGATTTGACTACCTTGCCCGATCTGGCACCGACATTTCTGGAAGTGGGTGGCGTGAAGGCGCCGGAGACGATGACGGGGCGCAGTCTCATGCCGTTGCTGGCGAGTGCGAAGTCGGGGCAGATCGATCCGAAGCGGGATGCGGTGTTCATTGGGCGCGAGCGGCATGTGGAGAATGCGCGCGCGGAGTATTTGCCGTATCCGCAGCGGGCCATTCGCACGGGAGATTATCTCTATATCGTGAACTTCCGGCCGGACCGGTATCCGCTGGGTGATCCGTATCGGCTGGACGGCAACAACGTACCGACGGCGGAGGAGATCACGGAGGAGACGCGGGTGACGTTGCCCGACGAGGATTCGGGGCCGGCGAAGGCGTGGCTGGTGGGCGTGCGGAATGATCCTAAGTGGAAGCCCTATTACGATCGCGCCTACGGCAAGCGTCCGCGTGAGGAGCTTTATGATCTGAAGAAGGACCCGCAGCAGATGAATAATGTGGCGGCTGATCCGGCTTATACGGGGGCGAGGGCTTTGATGGAGTCGCGGCTCATGGATGAGCTCAAGCGCACGGGCGATCCGCGCATGGTGGACGATGGGAAGTATTTCGAGACGCCGCCGTTGGCAGGGCCGGTGAATGATGGGCCGGCGGGTGGCAAGAAGGGGAAGAAGGCGAAAGAATGACCAATGACGAATGGGAGAATTCTAAAAACGACGAAGAGAATATTTAGGATGGAATCGGTGGCGGTAGTGGATTTCCTGCTTTTTGTTTCATAAAAAGAGGAAAAAGGCCCAGATACAACACCACTCCCAAGATCCGATAGACGATAAAATATTCTGGAACGAGAAAGATCCCGTACAGTCCGGCTTGCAGCGCGAAAAACAATCCCAAGCCATAAGGAAACAGAGCGAGCCACGGACTTTTCATCCGGGAAAACCAGAAGCGGCAGCCGAAACAGATGACGGTGGGGATCACCGCGATGCCGATGGGGAAGAGATCAAATGGGACGGCAAAGCTGTTCAACTTGGCCACGCCTTTTGAAAGGACGGTGGTCATCAAGATGGAAAGCAGGACAGCGATAATCCAAGCGGACCACATGACGGCTTTGTGAAGTGTATTGGACATTAGAAATACCTATTACATTGGTGTTTGATCACGGAGTTTACGCTCCTTACACCTTCAAGCATATGAAAGGGGACAAGAGTTTGGAAAGCCTAAAGGCGGGCGAGTGCTTGTTGTTGCTAGGGTGGAATTTTTAAATCATCTTGTAGCGAGTTTCCTGAAACCCAGTGATGGCTGGCAAGCGTCTGTAAGATATTGCCCCGATGAATAGAAGGATTTCTATGAAGAAAACCCTGCTTTGGTATAGCTGCCTCCTCTGGATTGGCATCCAGCTCTCTAACACCGTTGAGGCTGCCGCGGTGAAGCCGAATGTCGTCGTGTTTCTGGCGGATGATGCGGGGTGGGGGGATTACAGCCAGAACGGGAATAAGATGGTGCGGACGCCGAACATCGATTCCATCGCGAAGGAGGGCGTCACGCTGGACCGTTTCTATGTTTGCCCGGTCTGTGCGCCGACGCGGGCGGAATATCTCACGGGGCGGTATCATCCGCGGGGTGGCGTGAAGGGCGTGTCCACGGGGCAGGAGCGATTGGACCTGACGGAGAAGACGGTGGCGGATGCATTCAAGGCGGCGGGGTATGCGACGGGGGCGTTCGGCAAATGGCATAACGGCAGCCAGTGGCCGTATCATCCGATGGCGCGGGGGTTTGATGAATATTACGGGCATACGTCGGGGCATTGGGGCGAGTATTTCGATCCGCCGCTGGAATCGAATGGCAAGATGGTTCGAGAGAAGGGTTACATCGTCGATATCTGCACGGACAAAGCCTTGAATTTTATAGACCGGAACAAGAACAAACCGTTCCTGTGCTACGTACCGTTCACTACGCCACACTCGCCGTGGGCAGCGCCGGCGAAGGATTGGGAGCGGCTGAAGAACCAGCCCATCACGCAGACGGCCACAGATCCGACGAAGGAAAAGGCGGATGAAACGCGTTGTGCGCTGGCGATGATCGAGAACCAGGACATGAACGTGGGGCGTGTGCTCGGAAAATTGAAGGAGCTGGGCCTGAGTGAGAACACCATCGTGCTCTATTTTTCCGACAATGGGCCGAACAGTTTTCGCTGGACGGGCGGCATGAAGGGCAAGAAGGCCAATACCGACGAGGGAGGGGTGCGTTCGACCTTCTTCATGAGCTGGCCGGCGAAGTTGCCGAAGGGGCATACGGTGAAGGAGATCACGGGAGCGATCGATCTGTTGCCGACGTTGACGTCGCTGGCGGGGATTTCGCGCGTGGGAGATTTGCCGCTGGATGGGCGGGATTTGAGTCCGCTCTTGATGAAGAAAAGTGTGGCTTGGTCAGATCGGATGATTTTCTCGACGTGGGCGGGACGGGCGAGTGTGCGGACGCAGCAGTATCGGCTGGATGACAATGGCAAGTTGTATGACATGATCGCTGATCCGGGCCAGACGACGGCGATCAATGACAAAGAACCGGCCAAAGCAGCGGAACTTGCGGAAGCAGTGAAGACGTGGCGGGCGGATGTGTTCGGCAAACCGCAGGGAGCGGCCGCACCGGTGAAGACGAAAGGGCGCGTGAACACGGTGGATCAGCGGCCTTTAACGGTGGGGTATAAGGAATTTCCGATCACGATGCTTCCCGCACGCGACGGTGAGCCACGGGGCGAGGTGAAGCGCAGCAGCAATGCGCCGAACTGTTCTTACTTCGTGAACTGGAATACCAAGGAGGACAGCATGGTGTGGCTGCTGGATGTGCATACGACGGGCAAGTATGAGGTGACGATTGATTATACATGTCCGGTGCCGGATGCGGGCTCGCTGGTGGAGTTGAGTTTCCTGGAAAGCAAGCTGACGGGGAAGGTCGCGCCGGGTTGGAATCCGCCGCTGTATACGAATCAAGACACATTGCCACGGCCGGATGGGGAATCGCAGATGAAGGAGTTTCGCACGTTGAAGCTCGGCGAGGTGAAGCTGACAAAGGGTGTGGGGCCGATGACGTTGCGGGCGCTGGAGATTCCGGGCAAGTCGGTGATGGATGTGAGAAGGGTGACGTTGACGCTGGTGGATTAATGGGATTGTTTTTGGAAAATGTTCTTTCGTCCCTCCGGGGACTTGATGTGCTCAGGGTAACTTAAACCCACCGTTGAAAACGGTGGGCTATTGTCGGATGTCCCTGACGGGACAAAAACATGCGAGTATGAAAAATCATTTGAAGCTGATGTTGCTGATAGTGGCTGCGCTATGCTGGTCGGGAGTTTCCCATGCGGCAGAAGCGAAGCGGACGAATGTGCTGTTCATCATCTCGGATGATCTGAATACGTATCTTGGCTGTTATGGCGATCCGCGGGCGAGGACGCCGAACATCGACAAACTGGCGGCGAGGGGCGTGAAGTTCGAGAAGGCTTACTGCACGTTTCCGCTATGCGGGCCGAGCCGGAATTCTTTTCTCACGGGCTTGTATCCGAACAGCAGTGGCATCGTGGCGAATTCCCAGGTCTTCCGGCAGACGGTGCCGAGGCAGGTTAGCCTTCCGCAGGCGTTTCGGCAGCAGGGTTATTTCGCGGCGCGCATCGGGAAACTGTATCACTACAATGTGCCAAACTCGATCGGCACGGATGGGCATGATGACCCGGGCTCGTGGGAGATGGAGATCAATCCGGCGGGCGTGGACCGGTTGGAGGAGATGCCGAAGATATTCTCGCTGGTGTCCAATCAGTTCGGCGGTGTGCTGAGCTGGTATGCCTCGCCGAAAAGCGAGGAGCATCATACGGACAGCAAAATAGCGACGGAAACAGAGTGGGTGTTGGAACGGTGCGCCAAGCAGAAGGACCGGCCGTTTTTTCTGGCGGTGGGATTCTTCCGTCCGCATACGCCGTATGTTTCGCCAAAGACGCCTTACTTCGACATGTATCCGGAGGACAGGATGCCGGTGGTGACGGGCGTGGCGGAGGATCAGGCAGATGTGCCCGCGGCGGCTTTGAACAGTCGCAGGAAGGAACAGGATGCGATGACGGATGCCCAGCGGCGACAGGCATTGCAGGCGTATTACGCGAGCATCAGTTTCATGGATGCGCAGGTGGGCAAGGTGGTGAATGCGTTGGATCGCTTAGGCTT
>JAJNBN010000338.1 GCA_021156225.1 Verrucomicrobiota bacterium
ACGGGTTGAGGCGTTGGCCGAAGTTCGGCTTCCCGGCGGCTCGGTCACAGATTTGTTCATCAATATGCTCCCTCGCCGCGCCTAGCCTCAACCCGTTTGTCCGGCGCAGCCATCGCCAAGCCCTTTTTCAAAAACAGGCTCTTAAACCTCCAAGTCGTTCAAGGTTATGAATGCTTCCCTCAAAAACACACTCAAGGTGTCAGTCGTTGTCATCATGCTGCTGGCGTTAGGCATCGGGTTTTGGTCCCGTTCCTTCCGGCCAGACCCTAGTGCCATCGCAGCGGCGGAAACGCGGATGTGGCAGGCCTACTATGCTGCGGACCCGGTCCGCTTGCATGGGGAGTTGGTTATGCTGCTGCAATCCCAATTCAAAGCCTCCCCGGAGGATGCGAATGCCATCGCCCAACGGTTGGTGATGGCGGCATGGAAGTTTGAAACCAGTGCGGACAACTATGAAGCGGTCGTCCTGCCGGATCTGGAGGCTGCCTTTGGCGAGATACGGCGGTTGACCAAGCGGTCCTTTGATCCCAAAGAGGCGGCCAAGGCGGAGCTGGCCTGGTGGGTGGCCCGGAGGACGCCGGGGCAGGATAGTCCACAGCAAGTAGGTCAAAAGATAGGGGCGGTCTATGCGATTCTCTACGGGTCGGAGGAGCCCGGCTTCACGGAGGCGGGAATTTTACGGGCGGAGGCCGGGAAACTGCGGGATGACAAGGGGCCGGCGTGCGACTGGCGGCAGGTGGAAAGCCTGTTGCAACGCTCTTACCAGACCCTGACCAAGGCGATTTGAGGGCGAATCAACGGTCGGCGTGGGGTTTTGGGTGGTCAAATTGACGAAAATTACCATTTGCCATCACCGGGGATACTTAGTATATGTTTCGGCCCCTTGCCTTAGGGCGTGGGAAGAAACAGCTAATTTAATTTTATGTCACAGCATAGAAGTCTCCGGGCCGCGAGCACCTTGGGCGCCAAGCGCAATGTGTTGAAGCGCTTTGAACGTGTGGAATTGTTGCGCAAGCGCACGCTTTGGACGGAAGGCCGTCGCGTCACGGGCCTGCCCAAGACGAAGCCTGAGGAATAGTCTTTCCTCGCGCATTTTTAAGTTTTTTCGCGGGGCGGGAGTCCGGTAAATGCCGGTTTCCCGCCCGGTCTTTTTCCCCCAAATGAACGTTCGCCTCCAAAAATTCCTTGCCGATGCCGGTGTCGCCTCCCGTCGGGCGGGTGAGCAGATCATCCTGGACGGTCGTGTGGATGTGAACGGGAAGGTCGTCACCGAGCTGGGGACCAAAGTGGACCCGGATCGCGATGTGGTGAAGGTGGATGGTGCCCAAGTCCGTGCCCGGAAGAAGCTGTATATCGCCGTCAACAAGCCGCGCGGTTACATCTGCACGAAGGTGGACCCGGAACGCCGCAAGTGCATCGGGGAGCTTTTGCCCAAGGAATGGGACAATCTCAATACGGTGGGCCGCTTGGATCGCGAGAGCGAGGGGCTGATCTTCATGACGAATGACGGGGATTTCAGCCTGCACCTGACTCATCCGCGTTTCGGTATCTTGAAGCGTTATTGGGCCGCCGTGCCGGGTAAGCTTGATCCCAAGCTGATCGAGCCGTTCCTGAAGGGCGTCGAGCATGATGGGGAACGCCTGCGCGCCTCGTCCGTCCGCATCTTGGAAACCAGCAACCGGGAAACTACGGTAGAGCTGGATTTGCGTGAAGGGAAGAACCGCGAAGTGCGTCGGATGTTCGAGACGATCAATTTGGAAGTGCTGCGTTTGCGCCGGGTGCAGATCGGGAAAATCAAGCTGGGCGACCTGCCGGAAGGCAAATGGCGGACATTGACAGAACCGGAGATAAAATCTCTACTTTCCACTTCATGAAGATGCCGCAAAATTTGGCGACTCTGCTGCTGTGCCTCGCGACGAGCGTGGTGACGGCGCAGGAAACCGCCACGGTGAAGGCCACCCGCGTGAATGTGCGCGGCCAGGCGACGTTGAACAGCGAAGTCGTCACCCAGCTCCGCGAGGGCGAACCGATCAAGGTGCTGGAGCAGATCACGCTGGAGAAGCCCGGCCCGGGCGAACCTGCCAAGTGGGCGAAGATCGCGTTGCCGGCCAACACGCCCGTCTGGGTCAATGCCACGTTTGTCAAAGAGGGCGAAGTGAGCAACACCCGCCTGAACGTCCGCTCCGGCCCCGGTGAAAATTACAGCATCCTCGGCCGCCTCGAAAAAGGCACCAAGGTGCAGGCCATCCGCACGGTGGATGACTGGATGGAGATCGTGGCTCCCGAAGGAACTTATGCCTTCGTCTCGGTAGATTTCTTGGAGATCAAAGGCACGCCTGAAGTGGCCAAGGTGGAGGCCAAGCCGGCTGAACCCGCTGCCAAACCGGTGATGAAGAGCAAGACGGAATCCGTCGAGCCTTTGCCTACGGTGAAGGTGGAAAGCCCGGTGCAACCGGCACCGCGTCCCACGGCGGTTGCACAAGCGAGTCCCGCCCAAGTGCTGAACGATTCGCGCCCGATAGCGCCGCCGCAACCCGAAGTGGTGCCACCGCCAGCGCCGGTGAAGCCCAAGCTCGACCCCGTGGCCATCCCGATCCCGGCACCGGCACCCGCTGAAGCTCCGGTGATCGTGGAGCAAGCTCCTCCGCAAGTGCGCATCATCACACGTGAAGGCGTGGTGCGCCGGACCGTCAGCGTGCAGGCTCCATCCGCTTACCGTCTGGCCGATCCGGAACGCATGACCACGACGATCAATTATCTCTATGTGGGTGACACGGGCTTGGACCTGAAGAATTTCCTCGGCCGCAAGATCCGTGTTTCCGGCAGTGAATCGCTCGATCCGCGCTGGCCGAACATGCCGCTCATCGAGATCAAGACCCTGGAGCCGATCGATCAATAGTTTTGGCCATGGATAATCTGATCGACGGACGGGCCATCGCCGAACAAATCCATACGGAGACAGCCGCTCGCGTGGCGGCTCTGAAAGCGCGTGGCATCCAGGCGGGATTGGTCTTTGTGCGCGTGGGGGAAGACCCCGCTTCCAAGGTCTATGTCGGGATGAAGGAGCGCACCAGCCAGCGGCTAGGCATCGATTCCAAGACCATCGTCCTCGCAGACAATACCTCGCAGGCCGATCTGCTCACGCTCATCCATCAGCTCAATGCGGACCCGGCAGTGCACGGCATTTTGGTGCAGGCCCCGTTGCCCAAGCACATCAGCGAACAGATCGTTTTCTCCACGGTGCTCCCGACGAAGGATGTGGATGGTTTCCATCCCGAGAACGTCGGCAAATTGATGCTGGGTGACACGACGGGTTTCCGTCCCTGCACTCCGGCGGGCGTGCACGAACTGCTCATCCGCTCGAACGTGAAGATCAACGGCGCGGAAGTGGTCATCCTCGGGCGCGGCAATATCGTCGGCAAACCGATGGCGGCCATCCTCGTGCAGAAGGACAAGCAAGCGGACGCCACTGTGATGATCTGCCATTCACGCAGCCGAAACGTGGCGGAACATTGTCGCCGCGCGGACATCATCATCGCCGCGATGGGCGTGGCAGAATTTCTGAAAGCGGACATGGTGAAGCCCGGTGCTGTGGTGATGGATGTGGGCGTGAACCGCATCCCCGATGCCACGGCCAAGGGCGGTTCCCGCCTGGTCGGCGATGTCGATTTCAAAGCCATCCAGCCGATCGCCGGACGCATCACGCCGAATCCCGGTGGCGTCGGTCCCATGACCATTGCCATGCTGTTGAGCAACACTGTTCGCGCGGCGGAAATGGCCACGAAATAATTTAACCTTTTTGCACACCCGCAGTCTCTTGTCTCTTATATGAATCCCGCACGTATCCTACCTGATTTGCAATCCTCACTTTTGTGCGATGGCGTCCGCCAGCAAGCCAATGGCGACCTCATCGTTCTCGGCGTCATGGGCCTGATCCGGGTGCCGCAAGTGCCCATCACGGCCCAAGTCATTCTGGTGCTGAACCGCTGGACGGCGGGCGTGGGCCAGTTCACCGAGACGGTGCGTTTCATCGCGCCCGACCAGACGACGTTGCTGCGCAAAGGCGAAGCGAAGTTCGCCCTGCAAGACCCGTCGCATTCCGCCACGAACATGATGGGCCTCCAGCAGGTGGAGTTCAAAGTGCCGGGTGTTTATTGGGTGGAAGTGCTCGTGGACGACGTGATGAAGTTGCGTTATCCGGTTCCCGTTGTGGTGGTCCAGCCGCCGCCCGGCCAGCCCGGTGCAGCACCGATGCAGGGATAATAGTCAGGCTTTAGTAATTCTGAAACGCCGCGATCGAAATGGTCGCGGCGTTTTTGTTGTACAATGGGGAGCAATGCGGAATTGCGCGAGTGATGAGGTTGCGGTAACGTCAAGAAATCCAAGATGAAATCCCCCCGCATAATGATTGGGAGTCTCGTAGCGTTGGTTTTAGCCATCGGGATCGGTGTTGCTTGGTTCACTCGTTCAGATGAAGGAGAATTTTTTGGCCCGCCCGATGATGATGGCGACCTGTCTCCGGAAGCCGCCGCCGTTTTGGATGCGCCGGATTCGTTTTATCTTTATTCACTCCACCCAGAGCCCGCTGCTTTCAGACGACCTCAGACACCACAAGAGGCGACCAATGTCGTAAGCAAGCTGGGTGAGGAGTATCACGGATTTGAAATCTTGGGCCGGGCCGAGGTGGTCGACCCGGTGCAACGCCGAGAGTTGGTTGATGCCCTGAAGCGAGGCGTCAGTGAAGGCAAGGGTCCGGCCCCCTCGTGCTTTAGTCCCCGGCATGGCATCAGGGCGGTGAAAGGTGGTGTGACGGTGGATCTTGTGATCTGCTTTGAATGTATCAGTATGAACGAGGTGATCACATCCTCGCGTTCGCTGCGCATCAGCCATTCTCCG
>JAJNBN010000339.1 GCA_021156225.1 Verrucomicrobiota bacterium
CGATGCAGATCCCCGCGATCACCCCCACGATCACTCCGAGCACATAGCCAGAAATCAAAAGAATGAGCGAATTCCAAGTGCAGTCCAACAAGAGCTTCCGGTCATCGATCATGCTTTGCAGCACGCCCGCCGGACCCGGGAAATAAGGCATGGGCAGCCAGCGAAAACCGGTGGTGATGGTTTCCCACACGCACAGCAACATCACCGATGCCGCGAAGAGGGGATTCATGTGATCAAGCCAGCGGCGAAATCCCACCCACGCAAACTGCAGCACAGAAGCAAGCAGGGATAGAGCGAGCACCGCACCCAAAAAAATCGTGTAGGACTTGGTCTGAGCAGCCGGTTCTTCCTTGGCGATGGAGAGATGCACCCCCAGCGCGATAAGGGTCGCTATCGGGAGGGCCAGCAAGATGTGCCAGCGTATTTTATCAGCCCGTTGCGCTTCGCTGGGCGGCTTGATTCCGGTCATTGCGATGATGTGTTGGCTGAAGTCCTTGGGAACACGTCGTCGGCTTAAAACGGCTGGATGCAAAGGCCGCAGAACACATCTTTGGGATTCATCCGGGCATATTGACGTTTCAACCACTTGGGTGTGACCTGGGCATCGGCGATCGTTTCCACCTGCAACGACTCCAGCCATTCATCGGTGACACCATCCAACCGCACAAAGGCCTTCTCCGCCAGTTTCGCCACATCGGTTGACGGGCTGAGCATTCCCGCGATCTTCATCTCTTCTGAAGCGGAGACGACCGCCTTTTGAGCGCCGGTCACGCTGGGAATGTAGCGCAGATGAGAAATGGCAAAGGTGTTTTGATCCACCGTGGAGGCGAGATACTTGCCTTTGACCGACAGCTCGGCGGCGGCTTTGGGATTCGTCTCAACCCATTTGGCCGCTTTCAGCATGGCCCGGGTAGCCGCGGCCGCATTTGCCGGGTTTGCTTTCAGATAGGCACCGCTCACGATGACCGCGCAGCAATACTCTTCATTGTAAGGCGCGTCATTGGCCTGGTCGGCGATGTTCTTCACTTTGCCCTGGGCCACCAGCATGCTGCCGATGGGCTCCGAGTCCGCGATGGCATCGACCTCGCCTTTTTCCAGGGCCAGGCCCAATTCACCCGTCGGATACACCAGCCAGGTGACGTCTTTGCTGGCATCGATGCCGTTTGCGCCCAGCACGCGATTGGCAAAAATGAACGGCGGTGTCCCCATGCCCGGCACGCCGATGCGTTTCCCGCGAAGATCTTTGACGGTCTTGATGTTGCTCTTGACCGGAGCCTGCACCCGCAGACACCCGCGATGAATGCCACCCGTGAACTTCACATCCAATCCCTGCTCGATCGGCTTGAGAAAGTACATGATCAAGTGGTGGGTGATGTCATAGCCGCCCAGGGCCAGCACATCCTTGTAATTCTTCCACTCGCACCGGACCAGCTCGACTTCCAGACCTTCCTCTTTGAAAAATCCCTTTTCGACCGCCGTGAAAATGGGCGCCTCGCAGGTGATGCCGACATAGCCGACCCGGATCTTGTTGGACTTCGCCGCCTGTTGGGCGGCCTGCTCGGTATTTTTGCCGCAGCCAGCCGAGGCCAGCAAGGCAGCCAAACCGACCATCCAGAATAAGTTGCGTCCCGTGTTTATCATGCCAAGTCGTTGAAAGTATGGTTTCCAGGCGGCTTTTCAAGGCCTACTTAATATATCACAACTTTGATTAGATACCCCTGAAATGGCATTAACGGAAATAGTATTTGGGTATCGTCGTGATGCCGGATGGGCATAACCACCTCCATCAACCGCTGCGCCGCTTCATGGCCCATCGCTCATTTGATCTGCGCGAGCAGTTCCAGGAGTTTCCCCACGATCTTTCGCGAGGCTTCCTTTTCCACGCGATTCGTCCCCAGCCAAGTTTCATATCCGCCCAGTTCATGCTGCTCGGGCGTGGGCAGGTAGCCGTAACCACCATTCGCCAGCTCGATCACAAACATCGGTTTCACCGGGCTCTTCGCTTTAAGTTCCAATCCCGTCTCCGTGAATGTCTCAAACGGGATCGCCGCCACCGCCAGGTCTCCGATGCGAAAGGCCTGCAGTACAATGCTCACTTCCTTCGGCCAGTCCGCCGCGCTTAAGGTCCGCTCCGCATAGTTTTTTTCCAGCCGGTGAACCGGCGAGATGGTAGGCGGTTTCGCCAGCGCTTCCTTCGCCCACTTCACCTGTTCTGGCGTGGCCACGCGCATCGCCAGCGTGAGCTCGCTCTGCGCCGCCTTCAATTCCACCCAGTCATTGTGCTTGATCGTTTGATAAACCTTGAACACCTCCTGCGCCACGTCATTGGCCACGATCTTCATCTTCTCATACGGCACCCGTTTCTCCGCTGGCCCGGCGAAGTTGATATTGTTCACATCCCCGCACGGACCATTCGCCAAGATGCCGACAAAAGGCGAGTCCGTCCGCTCTGCCTTCAACAGCTCGCCGATACGATTCGCGAACACCGCGAAGTAATCTGCCGAGATGACGCCATTCGGCACACCGCCCACGTAATGCAGGGAGTAATTCGCCAGCAAGGCGAAGGGAACGCCATTCGTCGATTGCACCGAGATGAACGAAACTTGCGGGTCAGTGGGGCCAGCGGGTTCCAGCAGGTTCGGATTTTGCACGCCCGGATTCATCACCACCTTATCCTCGCCGCCGAAGGGATTGATCATCTTCGTGCCCGGCTTCATCTTCCAACGGCGATTGAACACATGCTGCGGAACTTGCCCTGAACCATGTCCGATGAGCGCTGGTTGCAAATTATTCACCGCCCGCCGCACACCATCCGCGATCCGTCGTGCGAGAAACGTCTGGTAATCATCAAACGCCGCGCCGATTTTCAGCGGATTTTCCCCGCGCGCACTCGGCCCCGAATGTGTGTGCGTGGCGGACATCATCATGTTTTCCGCCGGAATGCCCGTTGCCTCGGTGATCGATTTCTTCGCCTCATCGAACACCTCGCGATTCACCGAGACGCTGTCCACCACCACAAAGACCAGCTTCGTCGTGCCATCATCCAGCACCAGACAACGCGCATGCAGCTCGTCATTGATATGCGTAGCCGGAGGGATGGTGAAATTGCCGACAATACCCGCGCCGAGGAAGGGAGTGATGTTGCTCGTCGCCGCGCCCGCTTTGAAGGCCTTGGCCTTGGGTGCTGGCTGCGCGTGCCCTTGTGTGGAGAACAGGGCTAACGCACCCAGCAATGCCACAATCCTGACGAATGAAATGTAAAACCTCATAGCTCAAATCCCTCCGTGTGCCATCGCTTACGCGATCACAAATTCCTTCACCACCTTTTCCATCCTGCCGCCGTCCGGAATCTTCAATTCCGCCGTCACCACATGCTTGCCCGGCTTCAAGTCATTCAGCGGACACTCATGATACACATCCACCAGTTTCGCCGCCGTTCCCTTCCGGACTTCTTTGGAGACCACTTCCTTGTCATCCACCAGCAGCCGCACCAATTGCACCCGCTCCGTTTTCGGCGCGCCCTGGGTGGTGTTTTCCCACTGACAGCGCACGCGGATGTTCACACCACTCTCCGGCCGTCCCGCTTCCAGATCATCCTCCGGCTTCACCACCACGATGGATGCCAATGGCCTTTGGATACTCGGATTATCCCACCAGCGCCAGCCCAGCTCGCCTTGCTTGATGAAATCCGCGACTTCCTTTGAGCCGGTATGCATCCACAGCTTGCCTTCGCTGTTCGCATCGCGCCGCACCGCCGCCACCCAATTATTCTTGAGCGCTTCGAGCCAGCTTTCCCACGTCGGCTCCTTCGCGAGGAAGAGCGTGCGGAAACCGGCCGTCATATCCGAGAACCACCACGGCTCCGGTCCGTGCGCATCGTGCAGCGCCACGAAGGGGATCTGCCCGCGATACCGCATAAGCCACGGTGACGTGTTCGTGAATCGCGGATTCCCGAAATGAAACGTACTGATCGCCGCGAAACCGCCGCGTTGGATGGAATCATCCAGCAACACCCGCACGAGCGCCTCATTCTCGCCGAATTGCCAGATGAGCCTGCCTTGCCCGTTCTCCAACGGCTTCCAGCGCCGTTCCCGAAATTCCTCCCAACTCACCTCACCCGCCTTCGCCAGGGAATCCCCGATGTTCGCTCCCGCAGGCGCGATGATGTCGCTCGTGTGGCTGTACGTGCCGAACCCCGGGAAATCCACCCATGTGCCATACTCCTCATTCGCCACGAAAAACTTCACCGGCACCTTCTCTTCATCCGCGAGCGCTTGCGCCTTGGCCAGCCACTTCGCCGACGCATTCTTCGCTCCCCACATGTGGATGCCCATGGAATTCGCCAATAGCACCGCCTCCGTCGGGCTGCCTTGCCCATGCGCCTCGATCTGGATCGTCCAGATCTTCAAATCTTTCGGTAACGCCTTCTTGATCGCTGGCCGAGGCGTCTGCTTCGTCAAACTGTCCAGCATACCCAAGGCACTCAACGCATCCAGTGCGTAATACGTCGCCAGCGGATTGCTCAACCAACCCGGACGATCCCCAAACCCACCATCCTCATTCCAAAGCGATAGCAGGTAAGCGATACACGCTTCGCGCTTCGCCGGTTCCGCATTCAGCAATTTCAACGATCTCACCGCCGCCCGTGTGTAAGCCACATCATCCAGCGCACCCACCTTCGCGCCCGGATGATGCGTGAAGCCGCCGCTGGGCAATTGGCACTCGCGCAACCATGCCACTGTCTCCTCACGCTTTTCACCGAGTCGATTCTGCACCCGCAGCGCCTGCAGGGCCCACCACGTATTCAGGATGTTGCCATCACTGTCCTTGGAGTTTGGCGTGTTGTTGAAAATCCCATTCGTCCGCCGCCGGTCATCCACATACTTGATGAAT
>JAJNBN010000340.1 GCA_021156225.1 Verrucomicrobiota bacterium
CTGGCATTTGACAGACTATGATTGGCATTGAAATAGTTCTGAACCAGTCGTCGGTTTTGGGCTATCTTTTCCAGACTGTTGTTTGCTTCAGGGGTAAAGATTTCGGCTTCGTTCACCCGGTTGAAGGCGATTTCAAACTGCTTCACCTCATTTTGGGTCTGCTTTAAGAATGCGTTATTTGCCTCAAAAACTTCCCTGGCAACGCCGGTCAGATTGGTCCCGGCTTGATTGCGGGCCTCTTCCACCACCTTGAAATACCTGTCAGTTTTTCCGGTATCGCCCCCTTCATCGGCAGCCTTTTTCGCCTCGGCAGCAACAAGCTTCGCATCAACGACCTCCTTGGGAGCTTTTGGTTTGAACACATCCTTGAAGGCGGATGTAAGAACCAAGCAATGCAAGGCGAGACCAATGCCGCCGCCCATCAGGAATTTCCTTTGTGATGATTGAGCTTTCGCTAAGGAATAAATCGAGCCTGTCAAACCCAACGCAAATATGACCATTCCGGCCGCCCAACCAGAAAGCACAGCCGTATATTTGGAACCATCGGGAATGTCGCTCGTTATAAAAACATCCAGAAAGGACTTCAAAACAAGGATGGCAAAAGGACCGGCTAGAGCGACTTTGAACGCAATCTCCTGCCAGCGGGTTGGAGTAGCAGGAGCTGATGGCAGAGGTGGGGGAAGGGAAGTATTAGGCATAACACACTCGCTCTATGGGCAAGTGTAATTACCCTGTTTTTACATGATTTCCAAGATAAAATTATTATCCCAGCGTCGTCTTACTTCTGGTTGAGATTGAACATCTTCTTTTGAAGTTCACTCTGCTCCTCGGCGGCGATCGTCAATTCAAGGTATATCCGCTGGTATTTTTCCACTGCCTCATCATCCGGCAGCAGCAGTTTGCCAGAACCCAGTTCCGTGGTCCATTTGCCGAAATGCTGGTCCATGATGTCGAGCAAGCCCAGGGTGGCCGTGCCGATGCGCGTGTCGGTGGCCCGGATCTTCAGGATGAGCGGCCGCTGACGGGAGGAGGTGCTATTGAAGCCGATCATATTCTGCTCAATCACTTTTTCGGGAATCTTCCGCGCTTTCAATTCTTCCTCGAAATGACGGGGCGAGTGGTGCACGAAATTCGAGAGGCCAAGGTTGGCCGCCATGAAATCATGGACCAACTGGCGGTTCTGCGCGAGTTTCTCCCGGGTGGGATTGGAAGCGGGAGCCAGCACCTCCGCCGCCTGCAATCGTTCGAGCTGGGTCTCGTATTTCTTGGCCTCTTCCTGCAGCCGGGCGGTGTAGGCGGCCCCGGCCTCGAAGGCGAGCTTGTCATGCCCTTTCAGATTGGCACTGGCTTTCTGATACTCTTCCTGCAGGCGCTCCAAGTGCTTCTGGCTGGAGGTGAAGGAGCCATTTTCCTGAAAGTCTTTCCGGGCGTCGGCATTGATCTGTTTAATGGCTTCCTTGGTCTTGACCTTCTGCTGCCTGCTCGTTTGCTTTTCCCGCTCCGATGCCCAACAAAACGAGTCCGATGATGCCCCTCATGTGATAGTTGGTCCCCTCGCGGTTATACTTGGCGATGATGACGTAAAGAGAAGCGATGATGCTCACCAGTCCAAGGAACGCGCCCACGGCCAAGGTCAGCGTCCGGCCCGTGTCCGGCGTTCCTGCCGGCTTGGGGGCGTTAAATACGGCGTAGCAAAACCATAAGATGAACACACAGATCGGACCCGCGATCGCCACGACGGAAAGAAAGGCGACCTTGGGACCCGGACTTCTGGCCTCCGGTGGCGGAGGGGGCGGGATCATGGGAGCGTTCATAAGCGCGTTTACTTCAACGGTGCGTTGGCACAGCCGACGGAGTATGACGGGCATTCGCGGGGCTAGGCCAGCCGATTTTGCGGGTGAAATGCCCTAATGCCCCGGAAAGAGCAGTTTGAGGTTTCCACGCGGCACGGTTGGTCGAAGATATTCCGTGAGTGCCGGGGCCAAGAGTGCTAGATTTTCCTTGGCCGCCACAAGGCGGCTTGCCAGCGGGGCGCAGGGATGGGATAGGAAGTGCATCCCGGCAGGACAACTTTTGGCGGTAGCCGGTTTTGAACAGGAAGAAGATTTATGGCGCAGTTTGCATATCGTGCGCGGAAGCGCACTGGAGAAATTGTGGAAGGCATGCTGGATGTGGTGGACCGGCCCGCAGCCCTCTTGCAGATCCAAAAGCTGGGTTTGTTCCCCGTGGCGGTCACCGCCACCAAGGGCGGAGCTGCCGTGGCTGTGAAGGCTCCCGATGGTGCCGCGGCACCCAATGCCATGGTGCTGCCCCCGGGCCTGCAGAAGTTTTTCAACCGGAAGCGCAAACCCAAGCTGGAAGAGCTCGCCCGCTTCACCCAGCAGCTCGCGAACCTGCTCCATTGCGGCATGCCGCTGGTTTCCGCGCTGAACAGCATGTCCAGCATCAGCACCAAGGGCATCCCCTCCAGCGTGGCCAAGCAGCTCCGGCAGGAGGTCATTGAAGGCAAGAGCCTCTCCGCCGCCATGGCCAAACAGCCGGAAGTGTTCACGGACCTGTATGTGAACATGGTGCGGGCCGGTGAACAATCAGGCGCGTTGGAAGAGGTCTTGCGCCGGTTGTCCGCCCATTACGAACGCTTCGCCGAGGTGCGCACGAAGTTCATTTCCGCGCTCATTTATCCCGCCATGGTGATGTGCGTGGGTGTGGTCATCATCTTTTTCTTCATGACCTTCATGCTGCCGAAGTTCATGGAGATCTTCACCGGTATGAACGTGCCGCTGCCGGCGGCGACGCAGTTCCTGATCAAATCCAGCAATCTTTTCAGCAAATGGTGGTGGCTGATGCTGCTGGGGGCGTTCACCGTTTATCTGTTGTTTCACCGTTACAAGAAGTCCGCTTCCGGCCGGCGCACGCTGGACCGCTGGAGCATGAAGGCCCCGGTAATCGGTCCCGTGATGA
The DNA here is from genome assembly GCA_021156225.1 of Verrucomicrobiota bacterium. Taxonomy (GTDB): domain Bacteria; phylum Verrucomicrobiota; class Verrucomicrobiia; order Limisphaerales; family JAEYXS01; genus JAEYXS01. Next base: position 2,962 of record JAJNBN010000340.1, read on the forward strand.
AGCTTAATCTGTTCGGCCAGTTCTGCCGTACGCTGGCCACGCTCTTGCGCAACGGTGTGCCGGTGCTCAACGCCCTGAAGATCACGGAACAGGTCATTCCCAATGTGATGTTGAAAGAGGCCATCGCGATCACGCGTGAAGAAGTGACGGACGGCAAGACCATCGCCCAGCCGCTGGCCAAGAGCGGGCTCTTTCCGCAGTTGATGCTGGATCTGTTGAAGATTGGCGAGGAGACGGGCGATGTGCCCGGTTCCCTGGAGAACTTGGCGGACACCTATGAGAGCGAGCTGGCCATCGGCCTGCGCGTGATGACGAACCTCATCGAGCCCATCATGATCGTGTGCATCGCGGTGTTCGTGGGCTTCCTGCTTTACTGCGTGCTGGGCGCCATGTTCGCCATCACGTCCAACATCGACATGCAGAAGTAACCCATGCGCATCCGCCCCCAACGTCGCAGCGGTTTCACGCTGGTGGAGATCATCATCGTGGTGATGCTGATCGGGATGATCATGGCGTGGGGCGTGCCGACGTTTGTGCAGACCTTCAAGCGCCAGCCGATGCAGCAGGCGGTGAATGACCTGCTGGAAATCTGCGCCTCCGCCCGCGCCTCGGCCATCATGACCGGGGTGCCCGCCGAGATGATCGTCACCGGAGATGCCGCGGCGAACCGGATCACTTTTTCCGTGCAGCGGGGTGGTGCGGCCACGGACCCGTTGAGCGGAGCTCCGACCGCTTCAGGTGAGGTGAGCAGCACCGTCCTCCCGGAAAGCATTGAATTGGAGTTGATGTTCGTGAACCTGCAGGATGCATTGCTGCCGGACAGCCCGCCCGCCCGGGTGAAATTTTATCCCGATGGCACCTGCCAGGAGTTCGCCGTGGTCTTGCTGGAACGCTCCACCAACAAGCGCCGCTTGATCCGGCTGGATGTCATCACCGGTCACGCCGATCTGAAGCCCGAGGATCAGATCGCCAAAATGAAGAAATGAAGATCGTCCTGAAACAGCAGCATCGCCGCGCCTTCTCGCTCATGGAGGTGATGATCGCCATCGCGATATTTTTCATGGCCATCTTCGCCATCCTGGAACTGACCTCACGGAACCTGAAGCTGGCACGTGCCCTGCAACAACCGATGGGGGACCCGGGCGCGGTGGCAGCGATGATCTCACTGACGAATCAACTGGACGAGATGACCATGAATGGTGACATGGGGCCGGATCATCCAGAGATCAAATATACGTGGACGGCGGTGAAAGCCAATCTGACGCCGAAAACCACGGAGGACAGCGGTCTTTTCCGGGTGGATATCGTGGTGTCTCAGCCCTTGGGCGGAAAGATCGTGGAAACACCGATGTCCGTTTATATGTTTCGCCCGCAAGGCGCCCCGCAGGCCGGAGCCACAACCACGACGGGAAGCCGAAGCACGCTTCCCAGCGGCGGATTTCAGCAAAGGCAGACCCTGCGATAGAACGGCGCCAAAAGCTTAGAGAAACCGACAACCATGAAAATTCCCAGCCAGAACAATGGACGAAAGGGCTTCACTTTGGTGGAGATCCTCATCGCCATGGGCATATTCATGGTCATCATCATGGCCATCTATGCGAGCTGGGCGTCCATCCTCCGCAGCTCCCAAGCAGGTGTCCGCGCGGCGGCTGACGTGCAGCGCACCCGCATGACGGTGAAATGCATCGAAGATTCACTCGCTTCCACGGTGTATTTCACGGAGAACGCGGCCCTTTACAGTTTTGAAACGGATACAAGCACGGACTTCGCCTACTTGAGTTTTGTGTCCCGGTTACCCTCGAGTTTTCCCGGCAGTGGGCTTTTCACGGGCCAGCCCATCCGGCGAGTGGCCTTTGAAGTGATCCAAGGTGCCGGCGGGAATAACGAATTGGTCATGCTGCAATCCTCCACGTTGCAAGTC
>JAJNBN010000341.1 GCA_021156225.1 Verrucomicrobiota bacterium
TCCGCCCTCAAAGAGGGCGGATGAAGAAGTCACGAAACCATTGACGGAGCGGCTCTCGATTCACTTTTTCTTGAAGATAAACGTCATGTACGTGATGGAACCATCCGTGCTGATGGTCATGGGCACGGTCGTCTTTCCATCATCAAACTTGAGTTCCAGCGTGTCGCCTTTGATCTCGTAGCGCCCGCTTTTACTGCCTGCTTTCGTGCCGAATTTGACTTCGCCACCGTCAAATTCCAGAAACATGCCTATCATCGCATTCTGTTTCTTCAGATTGTCTTCCATCTGTTGTTGCAACTTGGCGTTTTCGCTGGTGGACGCAGGCGGCACCATGGTGCCTTCGTAGACACCAGACAGACGTTGACCGCAGCCTGCCAACAGGCAAAGCGAAACGGCGACCATCAAACTTTGGGTTGATAAAAACCTCATGGACAGGAGGCTATGACACATCGGCCAGCGAGAGAATTACAATACCGTTCAAAATTTATCACGGCACCTTCACCAACTGCACCGCATCCACGATCACAAATCCTTCCGTTCCTTCATTGGAGATCGTGATCGTTGTCTCTTTTCCGGCAACTAACTCAAACGTTCCTGCTGCCCGAAAGCTCTCTCCACCCAATGACGTTTGTTGATTGAACAAAATCTTGGTTTCCTTGCCGCCAGACTTCACCACGATCGGCACCTTAGCCGCCCGTGTCTCATGAGGTGAATACGCCACGCGCAGCTCATACTTGCCCGCCTGCGGAATCTCCGGCTTGAACACCATCTTCAGCTCGCCTTTGCGCGCATTGCCATCATGAGCGTAATTGCGCCCGATGAACCCCTTGAAATTCGTGGAACGCTGCCATTCGCCGGAAGCTGTCGCGTCCAGTTCATCCACCACGATTCCCTTGAGCGACTTCGGATCAATCCCTTGGCCGCTTGGTGCCGCAGCGGTTGCTGGTTTCGGCGGCAGTGGTGGGATATCCAGCACCTGCTTCTGCGCCAGCAACCGCTCGCGCAGGTTTGCATACGGCAAGTCCTGCACCGCCTGATTTGCCTTCGCGGCCATGGCTGCGGCGATGCCCGCGCTGTGGCCCAATGTCATCCACGTCGGCTCCACGCGTATGGACGAGATCGCCACGTGCGTGCACGAAAGTGAAACCGGCACCAGCAGATTCACGCACTCGGCGCGCTTCGGTGTGATGGAACGATACGGCAACTGGTGCCGCGGTCCGAAACGATAGCCCGCTTCATGCTTCGGAAAGATAGTTCCTTCATTGATGAATCCATCACCATCCTTCGACACCACGCGTTGCACGTCATGCGAATCGATGGGGAATGAGCCGATGGCAATGGAGTCGGCCTTGGCGACATCCGTGAGGATATCGCTTTGTTTCACCACATACTCGCCCACCATGCGACGTCCCTCGCGCACATACAGCACCGGCGGCCAGTTACCCCACTTCACGAGTTCATCCTTCGCCAAACCCCAGCGCTTCATCTCATTGCGGATCACCTCGGGCATGCCCTCATCGTGCATCATGAACCAGATCAGGCCCTCGGTATAATCCCGGTGCGCCTGCCACATCTTGTCGCGCTCTTCGTAAGAAGCCTCCGGCCAGCCCCAGTTCTCACCGACCAGCCCCAGGGAAATCTGCCCGCCGATGCTGTTATTCCCATCCCACTTGCCGCCGGGCAGATTATAGAAATCGAACAAAGGCCGCTTGTGCGAGTTGGCGTTCACAAAGCGACGGACCAGTTCATACTTCGCTGGATCATAGTTCGCCGGTTTGCGGAACGGCGTCTTGTTCGCATCGTTCGTCGTGATGCACAGGCGATAGCTATACGTCATCAAGCCCTTATCACCGGCTTCGATATCGCCCGCCTCTTTCGCTGTCATCAGCGGCAACAACTTGCCCTGCGCATCATACGGCGAAGCTTTCACCGCCACTTTCGGAAACTGCTTGCCCGCCAGCGATTCGCCGTAGTCCTTCCGTCCCTCGCGCCCTACCACATAGCTCACGCCTGCCTTCGCCATCAGATCTCCCTCATACGTGCAATCAATGAACACCTTGGCCGTGAATGTGTTCGATCGCGTGTTGAACGACTGGATACGCGCGCCGTCCTTCTTCACCGTCGTCAGCCGCTCGTTCAGGAACACCTTCACTTTCGCTTCACCCAGCATGTCATCAAACACCTTTGCCGCCACATGTGGCTCATACGTCCAATGCTTCTGATCTTTCTCGGCGACAGAGTAGGGGAGCGTGACGCCCTTTCCCTTGTAGTGCGCCTCGATGCGCAGATGTGTCTCCTCGAACAAGCCGAGCAGTGTGCGCCGATCCGTCTGGTTCGAATCACTGAAACTCAATCCGCTCGTCATCACCCCACCGACGATGTCCATCGGCTCCACTAGCGCGACGGTGGCGCCTTCACGAGCGGCCCCGACGGCAGCAGTGACGCCACCCGGCGTGGCTCCGAACACCACCACATCGAATTTATGTTCCGCCGCCCGGGCGTGGATGACTGTGCCTAGAACCAGCAATCCTGTGATCAATGATAAACGCATAGTAAATTGAGGTGTTACTCTCTAGATCATCAGTTCGTGAAGATCATCGGCAAAAATTCCGCCAAATACTTTCGCCATACTGGCCAGCTATGATTGCCTGGAGTTTCCTTGTAGCCGTGACGGATGCCGCGTTCGTTCAGGATGCTGTCGAACTTTCGGTTGTCATTCAGCAGGAAATCATCGATGCCGCACGCGAACCACAGCACTTTAAGCCGTTTGTTCAACTGCGCCGCGTTCTTGAGCGCGGCTCCGATCGTTGCATCCGGTTCCCGCACCGCTGAACTCATCCCGCCTACCCAGGCGAACTTGTCCGCGTGCTTGATGCCCACTACCAGAGATTGCTGCCCGCCCATCGAGAGCCCGATGATGGCGCGATTCTCGGCATCTTTTTTCACCGTGTAATTGGCTTCGGTGAGGGGAATGACAGACTCCAGCAGATCCTTCTCATACATCTCGATGTTGCGACTGCGATCGGCATCGGTGCGGCGCTCCACGGCATGTCCGTCCGTCATCACGATCACCATCGGCACGCATTTCTTTTGCGCGATGAGGTTGTCTGCGATCCAGGGGGCGCGGCCAAAAGAAACCCACGTCGAGTCATTATCCCCCGAGCCGTGCAATAGATAGAGCACGGGATAATTCACCTTCTTCTTCGTCGTGCCATAACCCGGTGGCGTATAGACGTGCACACGGCGAATGGCTCCTGTGGCCTTCGAGATATACTGATGCTGATGCACCGTGCCATGCGGCACATCCTGCCAATCATGGTTCAGCGGCGGCTTGCCGGGGATGTCCAGCACGCTGGTGTTCATTGTGCGTGAAGGTTTGGAGAGCGGATTCGCCGGATCTGCTATGCGCAGGCCATCCACCACGAGGCCATAACCATACACTTCCGCTGGCAATGGTCCGAACGTCACGCTCCACACGTTGCCTTCACCCGGCTCCAAAGCTTTGTTGCCACCGGTCCAGTCACCGCTCGCCTCCACCTTCTTCGCATTCGCTGAGCGATAACGGATTGTCACGCGCCCATCTTCATGAACTTGCGGGGAAGTGACCGGTGGGGGTTGCTGGGGGCGCGCGGGAGCAGCGGCAGGCGTTGTCGTACTGTTGGTCTGGGCGAGCGCGGAGGTCGTGCCCAGGCTGGCCAGCGTCAAGGCCCCGATAAATTCACGTCGAGAAGTGTTCATGGAATGCCCCCAGTTTGCCTATGATGAGGCGAGAGCGTCAACCACCCTGTCGTGATTCACTTCCCCTTCAATACCTCCGCCACCCATTGCCGCACCAGTTCCCGCTCCTTGATCGGCCGCAGCACCCATTCATCCGTATGATTGCGATAAGGAAAATCCACGAAGGTAAATGAACCTTTCACGCCCGTTTCCTCCAGATACTTTTTCGTTTCCGCCGCGCCGCCCTCGTGGCTGATGAACTGTGGCCGTCCATTCAATCGCTTCAACCGCACCAGCGCCGCCTCACGATCTGAGTCCGCGTAATTCCATTTCCTCACCCCATCATAATGACTGTGCGCAATGAATCCGCACCACAGTTTCGCGATCTCGTCATCATGCAGGCCGATGTAATTGCACGCGATGGCTCTCCGCGAGAATCCCGCGATGAACACCTTGTTCGTATCCCCGCCATACTTCGCGCACACCTCTTGCACCGCTTGCAGGCAATACTTCTTCGTCTCCGCCACCTCGCCCCACCATTGCGTGATGTTCACCAGCTCTCCATCCTTGTGGCCGACGTAGGGAAGGCACATCCAGATGAAACCTTTCCCGCTGGAGATGCCATAACCCAGATTGCTGCCCTCCACTGTGCCCGCTGAATGATCCCCGAACTTGTTCGTGTAGTTCCCATTCCCGGCATACTCGCAGATCACCGGATACTTCTTCCCTGCTTGCCAATCTGTCGGCAGATAGAGCGCGTGATGCACTTCCGTATTTTCATACGCCGTGGCCGTTTGCTTCACCCGTTTTCCCGGCGCCGCTTCGCCCACGATCATCTTCGGCATCACCAGATCCGGCGCGATGCTGCGGATCTCTGGCAAAGGTTCGGCTGCCGCACAACTCCATAACGCGTAACCAAACGTGGCGAGCAAGATCGCGAGAAAACGGGTCTTCACCCTTTTTCAGTCGCGTATTTTGTCCGTGAAGTCACGCCCTATTTGATTCCTCAACGAACACGCCAGGTTTGCTTCAGGGCGCCGCTTTCTGCCACGGCACCCGGCCACCCTCCTGGAGATGCTTCTGCAAGCTCACCGCGAGCTCGTTGAAGATTCGCCGCTCCTTCTCCGCCAGATTATTCTTCTCCAGCGGATCCTGCGAG
>JAJNBN010000342.1 GCA_021156225.1 Verrucomicrobiota bacterium
GGAATCCATAGTAGTCACTGCGGAACCAGCCTGGTTCTGGACGGCACGAAGTTCGTGCTCCCAATCGTAGGGAGACAAGAACGTGGCACTTTCACAGGGGTCGGGTGGTTTCATTGTTCTTTGAAATAATTCCCTAAAGGGAATGCCTGAAGTTGAGTCGAAGTTCGACTGCCCAGTAATGGGGGAATCGACGCGTCAAGCCGCGTCGAGGCGGAAAGCGGAGGCAAGCCTCCGCACTCCAAAGTCGTCAATGACGACGACGGACGGCGTTTGCTTGTGAAGTGGCTGGCGGGGGTTTGGTGCGGGAGGTGTGGACTGGTTGCTAGAGTACCGCAGGACAGGATGCAATCGTGAGAGCGTCACATTGAACAAACTGGATGGCAGGCCGCTTCGGGGAGTGGTAGTTGCACTACGGGCCTATTAAAGTTCAAAGCTCAAAACTCAAAGTTCAAACTTTGAGGGAATGGGTCTTATGGGGCTGATAGGACTGATAGGAGTGGAGAAGCTCAAAGTTCAAAACTCAAAGCTCAAAAGAAGTTCCAAGGATAAAAGCCGGAGGTTGATCTCCCCGGACCCTGAATCACTCCTGCAAAGGAACGCCGTTTTCGGTCAGGACTTTGCGGAGGGAGCGGATGACGGGGAAGATTTCGTGATTGCAGTCTTCGCCTTGTTGGTCGAAGGCGACTTGTTCCAGTTCACAAATCTCGCGGTCTTCGGCGAAGATGCCGTTGGTGAACCAGATGATGAAGGGCCAGGCGAGATCGAGCATGACGCCCATGGAGGGACGCCGGATCATCATGAGGCCGAAGGTGTGGTTCGTGCGCTGCTCCTTGTCTTGGGGCACGTAGGCGTTCCACAGATCGAGTGCGGGATGTTCGCTGCCGCCAGTGCGGAACTGGAGGGTCTGATAAGGGTAGCCGGTGCGCACGGTCATGATGTCGGGTTTGCCCGCGGAGGCTTTGTCATCTTTCTGGATGATGAATTTCTCGCCCAAGGGCTGCTTGCCGCTGGCGCGGGAGAAGGTGTAATCCGCCTCGATCCAGTCTGGGCCGGTGCGCGTGGCGATGAGAGTGGTCTTGATGCCGCCCATCAGGCGCCGGTGCAGGAACTGATGGTTCATGTCCATCAGGTTTTCATGCATGAAGGTGTAGTGGCACTTCACGTCGCGATCCAAATAGCGCGTCTTGTATTTAGGATCGTTCGCGGAGGGGATTTCCGGGAACACGGCGGCGGGGAACTTGGCCATGTCTCCGGGATAGACGAAAATCAAACCGTACGCCTCGCGACAGGGATAGCTGGGAACATTCTTGGGGCGCAGGCTGCACTTCTCCAGATAGGGCACGCCGACGCATTTGCCGGTGTGATCGTATTTCCAGCCGTGGTAGGCGCACTTGATGCAGTCATCCTCCACCACGCCGAGATGCAGCGGCACCTGGCGGTGGGCGCAGCGATCTTCCATGGCATACACTTCACCTTTCTTAGTGCGTACGAGCACGATGGGCTCGCCCGCAAAGGTCACGGCGTGGGCCTTGCCGGTTTGCACCGACTGGGATCTCGCCACGGGGTACCAGAAATCAGGATTGATGCCGGTCTTGCGGATGTCCCGGGGCAATGGGTCATCCACGGCTCCGCCCGTCACGGAAGGGCGTGGAGTGACAGGGGCGAGCATGGTCGGCGATATCTCGTAGGGCAGGGTTCCATCCGTCATGGTCGGCAGTATAGCGCAAAAAATGGGGAGGTGCACCTAGTTTCTTGCGGCCGAGGCGCCAAGTTCAAAGTTGGGGGAACTCGAAGCCGGTTGCACCACGGCCAATACGTCCTATCTCGAAAGAAGGAGGGGGTGCGAGATGGCTGCCGGGGAAAGAAAAAGGCCGCGTTGTTCACGCGGCCTTGGTTAAAGAGGAGTCGATTAGCCTACGAACTTCTTCGCGGCGATGGTGGCGTTGTGGCCGCCGAAGCCGAAGGAGTTGTTCAGGATGGCGTCGATCTTCATCTCGCGCGCGGTGTTCGCCACGTAGTCGAGATCGCACTGCGGATCTTGATTGATGATATTGATCGTGGGCGGGGCGATTTGAGTTTGGATCGCCTTCGCACACAGGGCCATTTCGGTGGCACCGGCAGCACCGAGCATGTGTCCGGTCGCGCCCTTGGTGGAGCTGACGGCGAGCTTGTAGGCGTGTTCGCCGAAGGTGCTCTTGATCGCTTGCGTCTCGCAGACGTCGCCTTGCGGCGTCGAGGTGCCGTGGGCGTTGATGTAGGAAATATCCGTCGTGTTCAGGCCGGCGGAGCGCAGGGCCATCTTCATGCAGCGCGCGGCACCTTCGCCTTCAGGGGAGGGCGCGGTCATGTGATTCGCGTCGGCCGTGTTGCCGTAGCCGACGATCTCGCAATAGATACGGGCACCGCGGGCCTTGGCGTGTTCGAGTTCTTCGAGCACGAGGACGGCGCCGCCTTCACCCATCACGAAGCCGTCACGATCCTTGTCGAAAGGACGGGAAGCGGTCTTGGGATCGTCATTGCGGGTGCTGAGGGCGCGCATCGCACAGAAGCCGCTGATGCCGAGGGGAACGACAGTCGCTTCCGCACCACCGGCGAACATCACGCTGGCATCACCCATTTTGATGGTGCGCCAGGCTTCGCCGAGCGCGTGGGTGGAGGTCGCGCAAGCGGAGCAGGTGGCGACGTTCGGACCGCGCAGCTTGTAATACATCGAGAACAGGCCGGAGGCCATGTTCAGGATGAGCATGGGGATCATGAACGGTGAAACACGACTGGGCCCGCGATTCAGCAAAATCTTGTGCTGTTCTTCCGTGGTGGAGAGACCGCCGATGCCGGAGCCGATCATGGCCCCGACTTCATCACGGTTGCACTTGTCGAGGTCGAGCCCGGAATCTTGCAAGGCCCGCCAACCGGCATAGACACCCATCTGCACGAAGCGGTCCGCGCGGCGAATCTCTTTCGGCGAGGGAAAAGCAAGAATGGGATCGAAGTTCTTCACTTCGGCCGCGATCTGGCAGTCATAGCCCGTCGTATCGAACTGGGTGATACGATCAATGCCGCATTGTCCGGCGATGATGTTTTGCCAGAAGGTTTCGATATCGTGACCGAGGGGAGTGACGACTCCCAAGCCGGTGACGACGACCCGACGTTCTTGCCAGTTTGCAGCCATAGTAAAAAAAAGGGGCAGCACGCGAAGAAAGCTTCCGGCTGCCCCAAAATCCGTTGAGGAATTACTTGCGGGTTTCCTCGATGTACTTGATCACGTCGCCGACGCTCTGCAGCTTCTCGGCTTCGTCGTCAGGGATTTCCTGACCGAATTCTTCTTCCAGCGCCATGACGAGTTCGACAGTGTCGAGCGAGTCCGCGCCCAAATCTTCGATGAACTTGGCATCTGGGGTGACCTGATCTGCATTCACACCGAGCTGTTCTACGATGATGTCGCGAATCTTTTCTTCAATCGATTTTTCGGCAGCCATGATTTCTTAAGTTAATTGTTGGGTTGTGTCTAAGCGTTGGTTTACAGAGCGTCAAGCCCCGAATCGTTAAATTCTACCGGCGTCCAACCGCCTCTATTTCAGCCACTTTTCGGTTCTGGTCCAGTGTTCTTTTTTGTAATCGGCAAACTACATCACCATGCCGCCGTCCACTGCGAGCACCTGACCGGTCACATAACGTGCACCGGGGCTGGCCAGATAAAGCGCCGCGGCCGCAATATCCTCGGTAGAACCGAGCATGCCAAGCGGAACTTGCGTCAAAATTCCGGCCTTCTGTTCCTCTTTCAGCACGGCGGTCATGTCCGTCTCGATGAAACCAGGCGCCAGAGCATTCACCGTGATGCCACGAGATGCAAGTTCCCGAGCGCAGGATTTCGTGAAGCCGATGAGGCCCGCCTTGCTCGCTGCGTAGTTGCTCTGCCCAGCATTGCCGATGAGGCCGATGACGGAAGCGACATTGATGATGCGACCGGAACGTTGCTTGAGGAAAGAGCGGGTGAAGGCCTTGGTGACGTTGAAGGCACCTTTGAGATTCGTATCGATGACGGCGTCCCAATCCGCCTCGCTCATGCGCATGAGCAATCCATCGCGCGTGACGCCGGCGTTGTTCACGAGGATGTCCACCTTGCCCGCGTCCTTGAGAATCTGTTCGGCAGCAGCAGCCACGGCGGTGGCGTCAGAGACGTCCAGGGCCACAGCCCAAGCCTTGCGACCGAGCGCTCGCACTTCGGCGGCGACCTTCTCGGAATTCTCCTGCGTGCGGGAAACGCACACTACATCCGCACCTTCAGCGGCAAACTTGAGTGCGATAGCCCGGCCGATACCGCGACCGGCACCCGTGACGACAGCAACTTGATTGGTCAGTTGACTCATGAGGCGGACAGTTTGGCCGGGAAAGGGGTGGGTTTGTCAACAGGAAGCGGTGGGCTTGACCGCTCCCCAAAAGCCTGTTCTCTTCCGGTTTTCCGGTGTCGTTCACAAATCTCATCAATCCGTAACCTGGATGCTTGCATCCAGATTGAAGAACTTGTCCTGTAAGCGAGTGAGGCCGTAACACATTCCATGAAACCCCAGCGCTTCATTTCCTTGCAGTTCAGCATGGCGGCGGCCTTTGCCATCACGGTGATCGCTACGTCGGCTTTTATCGGCATCTCCACATTTTTTGCTGCCCGCTCTTTCATTCGGGAAAGCATCCGGGTGCGCCTGCAGGACATCGCCACCTTGGCGGCCATGCATGTGAATCTTGAAGATGCGGCCAAGATACATACGCGGGAAGATGAGAAGCTTCCGGAATACATGAGGCTGAAGGCTTATCTGGAACGCGTGCGGCGGATCAATCCGGAGATTCGGTTCGCTTACCTCTATCGTGTCCATGCCGACG
>JAJNBN010000343.1 GCA_021156225.1 Verrucomicrobiota bacterium
TTCTCCTTGAACGCATCCTTACCCAGCCAGACGGCGGCACCGATGGCGATGATCGGAAGTATGCGAAAGAGACTCACGCAACCCTCCCTCGCTCACCGCTGCGTGTCACCACCGCCGATTCAACGGTCAGCCCCGTCAGGAAATCACGGCTGACCAATCGCAGGAAACTGTCCTTCGCCAGACGTAGGCAACGGGCCTTCTCCACGGCCACCACATCGGCGGTAGCGGGAATGTTCCGCAACAAACTGATCTCACCGCAGAAATCGCCCGGCACCAAAGTCGCCAGCTTCTTGCCGTGCTGCTTCACGGCAAATTCGCCGTCGTAGACCATGTAAAACGAATCATTCGTCTGCCCTTCCTGGATCACCGTCTGCCCGGACGCACATTCCATCAACACGAACTCGCGCGAAACTTGCAAGAGGGCCTGCGGATGCCAGCGGGCGAAGAGCGGGTTGCGACGCAGAAATGCCGACACCTGAATCAGCGTCTTGATCTGCGCCGAGCCGAGATGACTGACCAGAATACGCTCGAAGTCAGCCCGCTCCAGCACCAGCAACGCCGTCTTCTCGATCGCCTTCACGGAACTGGTGCGCGGAACCTTGTCGAGCAACGCGATCTCACCAAATGCGTCGCCACGCGCAAGGTTTGCCAAGGGCCGCTCACGGCCCGACTCATCCTCCTTCAACACTTCGACCTTACCGCGATATACGAGGAACATGGAATCACCGGCATCCCGTTCGCGGATGACGGTCGTGCCTTCATCCACGAGCACATATTGCATCGCGCGGGCGAGCTCTCCCCGCACTTCAGTCGTCAATTCGCCACAGAGCAGGGTCTCGCCCAGAAACGTGACCAGCTCTGTGTCCAAAGGCCGTGAAGCCGTCGCTGAGTGACGGATCTTGGACTCGGCATGAAAAAGACTGGGAGCCAAGGCGCGATAACCTGCGCGCAAGACCAGCCACAGCAGATAAACAACGATCGCGATCAGCACGATGGCCAGGAGCCAATAAACGACCAGCGAGAGCGAGGTCTGCTCTCCGGTGCGGCGATGACTCAATTGCTGGAAGACGAACCGGCCATGCTCGGCCATCAGCCGGTTCGCAAAACGGAACGTGATACCCAGCCACAGGATAGCATACGTGCAATAACCGTAAAAATAACGTTCCTCCTGCAGTTTGATCTTCCAGTTGAACAGGGTGGCCAGCAGCTTGGTGTTCAGGAACTGGTCGGCGCAGCGGGGAAGTTCATACTCTTTGCGCAGCAAGGCGTGCAGCAACGTATGCGCGGGCGTGGGACCAAAAGGCGAACCGAGCACGATTGCCGTCAGGGCGCTGGCGAGCAAAGCGGTGTCCGAGCCGGTAAGCCACGCAAACACTGCGAGCAGGAAAGGCGCGGCCAGAGATTGGGCCGCCACGCTTACTTCACACAGGCGTCCGCCCATGAAAGCATCTCGCGTATCCACCGAAAAGAACGGCACCAGCCGGTCGAGCCGGAAGCGCGGCTGATAAGCGATGCGACCAAACGCATCCAACGCCGCCGCCGCCCACGCACTGCTCAGCGAAAGCCCCAAGGCGATGAAAAGGAAAACCTGGAACCAGCCGTTCAATTCCGTGATCGGGTTCCATTTAGCCACCGTGAGCGACCACGCGCCTAGGCAAGTGATCAAGACTGCGGCAGCCAGCCCGTTCCAGACCCGTTGCGAGCGTCCTATCTTCTTCGTGATGAAGGTCGTGGCATCCTCGGTCCCGCTCTCGATGAGGAAACCGCGATTGATCGCGGTGAGCACCAGATCGTAAAAGCCGCGGATGTCCGGGTGATGCTCCTGTTGCAGCATCTTGTGCAGGATGACTTCCACCGTCCGGCGGCCATCGAAAAGTTTCAGGATGCCCTGCTGCGCGGCGCTGAGCGCCAGGTATTCGGTGCGGGCGAGCTGTTTGAGCAGGCGGGTGCCGTCGGGCAAATCACGAACTTCAATTTGCGACGACAAAGCGAACACTTTGCCGGTGATGTCTTGCATGGTGGAGAACGGACGCCTGCGTTCTAGCCAAGCTCAGTGGCAATAGCAAGCGCCGTAGGACAAACGTTGTCGCCAGCCCTGTCACAGTTGTTATCCGCAGTTTTCATTTTCACATCGGCGCGTTACAACAAGGCATGTCGTTTATGCCACCCATCACCTGCCGCCTGGAAGTGTTGCCCGGCGCGAATGTCGCGGAGAAGGTCGCGAACGCGCAGCGCTATGGCTTTGCCGGCATCGCCCTGCCGGGCCGCTTCCTCAAGTCGTGGCTGGATGAGGCGCGCGCTTTCAAGGCTGACAGCCCCCTGCCTTTCGTGAGTCTTTCGCTCGGGTTTGAAGGTTCCTTGCTCAGCCCGCAGGCAGCCGTGCGCCAGCAATGCCGCGACAGCATCCTGCGCCTGCTGGATATCTGCGCTGAATTCAACGCGCACCTGTTCAACATCCCGCCCGTGCTCATCCAGGATAATCCCGAGCGCCTGAAAGACCGCGCGCAGCAGGATGCGTTGTTCCTCGAACAGCTCCCGGCGTTGGGGGATGCGGCGAAAACACGAGGCGTCACATTCCTGATGGAGCCGGTGAACCGCTACGAGAGCGATTACCTCCACTCCATCGAACACGCCGCGCAACTTTGTGCGCAACTTAATCATCCGGCCATCGCACTCACGGCGGACTTCTATCACATGCAACTGGAGGAACTCCATGCGGATGCTGCCCTCACCACAGCGGGCATCTGGACCAAGCATGTTCACGTAGCCGAAAACACCCGCGTAGAACCCGGTCCCGGCACACTGAATTTCTCACCCGGATTCAAAGCCCTTAAGGACTTGAACTATCGTGGCCTGGTAGAAGTGGAGTGTCGCACGCTTTCTGGTCCGGGCGATGTGGTGCTGCCGCGTTCGGTTGCTTATTTGAAAAAAATGTGGCAGGACGCCTGACCTCGCATGAAGCGCTTTTTACTCATCACCCTGCTGTGCCTTTGCGGTTGGACGGTCCCAGCCGCAGAAGCCAAACCTCGCCTGCTCGTATTGACCGACATCGGCGGCGATCCGGATGACCAGCAATCGATGATCCGCCTGCTGCTTTATGCGAATGAGTTCGAGATCGAAGGTCTCATCGCCAGCGCTTCAGGCACACCAGGTGAGCTGAAAGAAAAAGTCACAAAACCAGAACTCATCCGGCAGATCATCACCGCGTATGGAGAAGTCCGCCCCAATCTGGTGAAGCATGCCAAAGGCTATCCGACGACCGAACAGCTTTTGGCGGTGGTGAAAGCTGGCAATCCAAATCGTGGCCGGGAAGCGGTCGGTGAAGGTTTGGATACCGAGGGCTCACGGTGGATTATTTCGCAGGGAGACAAAAATGATTCGCGCCCACTCAATATCAGTATCTGGGGCGGTCAGACGGACTTTGCCCAAGCACTCTGGCGCGTGCGCAAAGATCGCGGCGCAGCGGGGCTGAAGTCCTTTATCAGCAAGCTGCGCATCTATGATATCAACGATCAGGACAAGATCGTGGAGTGGATCTGGGCGGAATTCCCGGGCTTGTGGTATATCCTCGCCAGCGCGTCCAAGGGACAGGATAAACGCACCGGGGCCTATCGTGGAGTCTATCTGGGCGGTGATGAATCGCTTACTTCTCCTGAATGGATCATCCAGCATGTGAAGGAGAATCACGGACCGTTGGGGGCACTGTATCCGATGAAAACCTACACCGCTCCCAATCCGCATAAGACCATGAAGGAAGGTGACACGCCCTCATGGTTCTACTTTCTCGCGAACGGCCTGAACGAGGCCGCACATCCAGAATGGGGCGGCTGGGGTGGACGTTTCCTGGCAGAAACCAACTCCATTTACCGCGATGCCACTGATTCCTTGAATGGCATCACCGAACCACGCGTGACTGTCTGGCGCTGGCGACCGGCTTTTCAAAACGACTTCGCCGCCCGGATGGACTGGTGTGTGAAAGATTTCACGGAAGCCAATCATGCGCCCTTAGTCACCGTGAACGGAAAGGCAAGTTTTGAACCGCTGCGTTTGATCGCCAAGCCGGGCTCCACCATCAAGCTGGATGCCTCCACCTCCAGCGACCCGGATAAGAACACCCTTTCCTTCAAATGGTGGCTTTATCCCGAAGTTTCCCAAGGCGCGACCACGGCCAATCTGGAAGGAACGCAAACTGCGAATTGCACCTTGCAGATCACGAAAAACGCTCTCGCTGGTGAATGGCACATCATTCTGGAAGTCACCGACAATGGCACGCCTGCGCTGACCTCCTATCACCGGGTGATCATCACCATCAAGCCCTGAAAAACGGGCATAAAACAGCGTCACACTTCCGCTTTGCCAAAGGACGGGCGATGGCTCATGCTGCTTTCGCTGGTTAAATTGTCGTAACAACTATGCTGCCCGCCATGAAACGCTTCCTCGCCTTTTCGCTTGTCGCTCTATTGATTGCGAGCACCTGGACGGTCATGGCCGCGACGAAAGCTGAACCGGCCCCACTCGCCCAAAAAGAAACCAAGTCCGACGGCAAAACGCCCGGCATGGCCGCGGCGACCGCCCTCACCACCATCACCGGAGTGGCGATTTCACCGCTGCTCGGCGTAGGTGTGGTGGGTGCCTATACTTACTTCGATACACCGAGGGAAAAGCACGGCCAGCTTCCTTGGTATGCCCGTCCTTGGTTCTGGGTTCCTGCGCTGATCCTTGTCGGCTTGTGCTTTGCCAAGGACACAGCGGGAACTGCCCTGCCCACCGTTTTGAAGAAACCTCTGGATATCGCGGATGCCGTGGAGAACAAGATCAGCGGTTTGGTGGCGGTGGGGGCATTTGTGCCCATGGTGGCATCCGTCTTTCCTTCG
>JAJNBN010000344.1 GCA_021156225.1 Verrucomicrobiota bacterium
GCGACGGTTGGCCGCGTGGCTGCCGAAATCCGCAGTTTCTACCCGCCGGAACCGTACAAGGGCAAGGGCGTCCGTTACTCGGACGAGAAGGTCATCCGCAAGGAAGGCAAGACGGTCCAATAATTTCGTTAAGTGAATAATTGGTTACGGCAAATACCGTGACCGCAAGAATAACATGAGGACAGAGAAGAAATTTAAACTGGAGCAGTTGCGCCGCTGGCGCATGCGTAAAAAAGTGGTGGGAACGACGGAGCGTCCGCGCATGAGCGTGCGTTTCACGGGCCGGAACATCCACGTCCAGTTCATCGATGACAGCGTGGGCAACACCCTGGCAGCGATCACGACCCTGACGAAGACCGTGCCGGATCGCGAAAAGCTCGCGGCCAATGCGGAGAGCGCCAAGGTCATCGGCAAACTGGCAGCGGAAGCCGCCATCGCCAAGGGCATCAAGAGTGTGGTCTTCGACCGCAGCGGTGCCCGGTATCATGGCAAAGTGAAGGCGCTGGCGGATGCCGCGCGCGAAGCCGGTCTGCAATTTTAACGTCTAACTGAGTTTCATTGTGGCAGAACCAACTAATCGTCCAGCAAATAACAGGGGTCCCGGCGGCGGTGGCGGTCGCGGACCGCGTGGTCCACGTCGTGCCCGTCCGAATTCCGATCAACCGGGCGAAGGCGCCATGGTTGACGGCAAGCCCGTCAACGAATTGAGCGAGAAGGTGATTTTCATCAACCGCTCGTCCAAGGTGGTGAAGGGTGGCCGTCGTTTCAGCTTCAGCGCACTGGTTGTCACGGGTGACAAGCAGGGCAAGGTGGGGCTGGGTCTCGGCAAGGCCGGTGAAGTGGCTGACGCCATCCGCAAGGGCGGGGAAGTTTCCCGCGGCGCGATGGTCGGCATCTCGCTCAACGGCACGACCATTCCGCACGAGGTGTTCTCGGCGTTTGGCGGCGCGAAAGTGCTGCTGCGTCCCGCCTCTCCCGGTACCGGCATCATCGCCGGCAAGACGGTCCGCGCCGTGCTTGAATCCGCTGGCGTCAAGGACATCCTCAGCAAGTCGCTGGGTTCCAAGAACGCGGCGAATGTGGCCAAGGCCACGCTCTCGGCCCTCCTGCAGCTCCGGTTGCGCGAGGAGATCTACCGTTCCCGCGGCCGCACGATGCGTGCCGCCCAAACTGCAGCTTAATCTTTCTCTCACGATACTATGCGTTTGCATGATTTGAAACCTCGTCCCGGAGCCAAGCACCGCCGCAAGCGTCTTGGTCAGGGTGAGTCCAGCGGCCACGGCAAGACCTCCGGTCGCGGTGGCAAGGGCCAGTCGGCCCGCTCCGGTAGCTCGATCCGTCCCGGTTTCGAGGGCGGCCAGATGCCGTTGATCCGCCGTATCCCGAAGCGTGGCTTTAACAACACGTCCTTCAAGATCTCCTATTGCGGGGTTAACCTCGAATCTTTGAACCAGTTCGAAGACGGGGCGCGCGTGGATGAGCAGGCGATCCGCGAAGCCGGTTTGGCGAATGGCCCCAGCCATGGCGTCAAGATCCTCGGCCGCGGTGAGTTGACGAAGAAATTGACCGTTGTTGTCAGTGCTTTCAGTGCGACAGCCAAGGCTCAAATCGAAGCCAAGGGCGGCTCCTGCGAAACCTTGCCGAAGAAGGTCCAGCCGGCCAAGTTCTCGGCCCAAAAGGCGGCGGCAGCAGCAGCTGCTGCAAAGCCCGCTCAGAAGTAATAATTCCAAGCCTGCCTGTCGTTCATGCTGAAGAACATCATCAACACCTTCGCCAACAGCTTCAAGGTGCCGGAGCTCAAATCCCGCATCTTCTTCACGCTGCTGGTGTTGCTGGTGTGCCGTTTGGTGGCCATGATCCCGATCCCTGGTCTGGACGGCCAGGCCCTGTCGAAGTTCTTGGAGCAATCCCAGAACCAAGGCGGCTTGATCGGGATGTATAGCATGTTCACCGGTGGTGCGCTGGAGAAGTGCGCGATCGGTTCGTTGGGCATCATGCCCTACATCAGCGCCACGATCATTATCCAGCTTCTGACCGCCGTGATCCCGCAGCTCAGCAAGCTGGCGCGGGAAGAGGGTGGTCGAGCCAAGGTGATTCAGTATGGCCGGTACCTGACGGTGATTCTATGCTTGGGCCAAGGCATCTTCATGACCTTGGGCTGGGAGAATGCAGAGAAGGTGCTGCCTGGTTTCCAAGGCGACTTGGTGCTCTACGAGAATCTCTGGTGGTATCGTATCCAGACGACACTCGTGCTGACTGTCGGCACGCTGCTGTTGATGTGGTTTGGTGAGCAGATCACAGAGCGTGGTATCGGTAATGGTGTGTCTTTGGTGATCACGATTGGCATCTTGGCGCGTCTGCCAGTCGCCGCCCGTGATTTGCAACTCATGTTCACTCCGATCGGTGATGAACCGGCCAAATTCGGTTTCTTCAGCGGGGTTGCATTGCTGGCGGTGCTTTTGCTGGTGGTGGCGGGCATCATTGCGGTGACGCAGGCCCAGCGCAAGATTCCGGTGCAGTATGCCCAGCGGGCGGTGGGGCGGAAAGTCTATGCGGGGCAAAGCTCGTTCATGCCTCTGAGGGTTAATTAT
Source organism: Verrucomicrobiota bacterium (assembly GCA_021156225.1). Taxonomy (GTDB): domain Bacteria; phylum Verrucomicrobiota; class Verrucomicrobiia; order Limisphaerales; family JAEYXS01; genus JAEYXS01. The sequence continues at coordinate 2,592 of JAJNBN010000344.1, forward strand.
GCAGGTGTTATGCCGGTAATTTTCGCGCAGGCCATCCTGATGTTCCCCGGCGCGATTTTCGCGAATGTCGGGCAACGGTTCGATTCCAAGTTCTTTGTGGATTTGGCGCGGTTCTTTGATCCGATGTCCTTCAGCTACATGATCATCTTCGGTTTGATGATTCTGTTCTTCTCCTATTTCTGGGTGGCCACGCAGTTCAACGAGATTCAGATCTCGGATGATTTGAAGAAGAACGGCGGCTATATCCCGGGAGTGCGCCCGGGGCCTAAGACCACGGAGTTTCTGCATAACACGATGAGTCGGATTACGCTCGCAGGCGCCGTGTTCTTGACGGCCATCGCGGTGATTCCGCTGTTGATGAACAAGTTCATGAACATGCCGCCTGAGGTGGCAAATTTCTTTGGCGGCACGGGTATGCTGATCTTGGTCGGTGTGATGCTTGATACGATGCGCCAGGTGGAATCCCACTTGCTGATGCGTCATTACGACGGCTTCCTGAAAAAGGGGGGCCGTGTGCGTGGCCGGTTTTAGTGGTTTTTGACGTGAACCTTATGGGGACACGATTGCTCTTTGGAACGCTGATTAGAGAACGATGATAGCCACCAGCGAAAAGGATCTGGCGGGAATGCGAGCCGCAGGCGGCGTCGCAGCACAGGTCCTGAGCGAAGTGGCGGGGTTCATCGCGCCGGGTATGACTACCCGGCAGATTGATGAGTTTGCCGGTACGCGCATCCTCCACTACGGCGGGAAAAGCGCGTTTCTGGGATACCAGAAGTATCCGTGCCAGATCTGCATCTCGGTGAATGAAGAAGTGGTGCATGGGCTGGCCGGGGAACGGCGGGTGCAGTTTGGAGACATCATCAGTCTGGATGTCGGCGTCGTGTACGAGGGATATATTGGTGACAATGCCCGCACCGTGCCGGTGGGGGGCTGCGACATTTTGTCGCAAAAATTGATTGATGTCACCGAGCAGGCCTTGTATGAAGGAATTTCGCGCGCCATTCTGGGCAACCGGGTGGTGGACATATCCCGTGCGATTCAGACACATGTCGAATCGAACGGGTTCAGCATCGTCCGCGAATATGTCGGGCACGGGGTAGGACGGACGCTGCATGAAGCGCCGCAGATTCCGAACTACGTGGACCGGTGCGGTGATGTGAAATTGAAGAAGGGCATGACGTTGGCGATTGAGCCGATGGTTAATGCCGGGGTGGCAAAGACCAAGCGTCTAAGTGACGGTTGGACGGTGTTGACCCAAGACGGGATGCCGTCCGCTCATTTTGAGCATACGGTTCTGGTAACCGACGGCGAACCGGAGATTTTGACGTGGCCGGAGAAGATGCCATCGAAGTTGAAGGCATCGTGACCGAACGATTGGCCGCTGGGCTGTTTCATTTGAAACTGCCCAACGGCCATACGATTCTGGCCCACACGCCAATGCGCCTGCTGGAGCAGGTGAGGGAAGCGGTGCCGGGTGACCGGCTGACAGTAGAAATGACGCCTTTCGACATGTCGAAAGGGCGGGTAAAAAGTATAAGAAAAATTTGATATGAAAGTACGTGCGTCAGTAAAAAAACTTTGCGAGCACTGCAAAATCGTGAAGCGGAAGGGTATCATCCGCGTGATCTGCAGCAACTCGCGCCATAAACAGAAACAGGGTTAAGCTATGCCTCGCATTATTGGTATTGATATTCCGGCGAACAAGCGCATCGACATCGCGCTGCGTTACATCTATGGCATCGGGCCGGTGAACGCGAAGGAGATCCTCGCCGCAGCGAAGATTGATCCGGCCACCCGCGCCAAGGACCTCACGGAACAGCAGATGTCCCAGATCGTGCATGCCATTCAAGAGGGCAAGTATGTGATCGAAGGTGACCTGCGCCGCGAGATCGGCATGAACCTGAAGCGTCTTCAGGGTATCAAGTGCTATCGTGGCATCCGCCACATCCGCGGGCTCCCAGTCCGGGGCCAGCGCACGAAGACCAACTCCCGTACCCGCAAGGGACCTCGCCGCACGGTGGGTGTGCAGCGCGCCACGCCAGCCAAGGCGTAACCAATAAAGATTTAACCGTATGGCCGAAGAAACGAAAACTCCGAAGGCTTCCAAGAAGGAAGCCAAGCCCGCCGCCGAACAGGCTGCCGGTGCTCCCGCTGCCGAAGCGAAACCCGCGAAGGCGTCCAAGAAGCCTGCTGAAGAGGGCGCTGCTGCTCCTGCCAAGTCGGCGGAAGCACCCGTCATCCAGGCGGCTGTCAGCGCCCCGACCGCAGCCGAG
>JAJNBN010000345.1 GCA_021156225.1 Verrucomicrobiota bacterium
ATCGGAGATGCTCGTGTGGGGCGGCAACGGCAGCGCGTTATATGGCGATGGTGCTCTCTATAATCCGGTAACCGATTCGTGGCGTCCGATTAGTTCCACTGGAGCGCCGTCGGCTCGCGATGGCATGACAGCACTGTGGACCGGAACAGAAATGGTCATCTGGGGTGGCCATGACAATGTGAACCTTTTGAACACCGGTGCTCTTTACAATCCCACGACGGACACATGGCGTCCGATGGCGACCGCAAATGCACCAACCGCGCGCACTTGGACATATTTCCCCGTCTGGACGGGAACGGAGTTGATCGTGTGGGGTGGTGCGAATTTGAACCTCTCAACGACGTTCAATACCGGGGCACGTTACAATCCGACGACCGATACATGGACACCCATGTCGACGACGGGGGCGCCGAGCGGACGGAATCGTGCCTCAATGATTTGGACGGGAAAGGAGATGGTGATGTTTGGTGGTGCGACCGGAGCGGGATCTGGCACGTATGTGAACACAGGCGCCCGCTACAATCCGGACAACGACACCTGGACCACGATGACAATTACGGGCGCTCCGAGTGCCCGCGTGCATCATTCGGTCATATGGACTGGCGCGAGCATGCTCATTTACGGCGGTTACACGGGAAGTGGGTATCCTACAGACCTCACCAGTTATTCGCCGGCCTTCGATTACCAGACCATTACGGCCTCCTGGCTGGAAGCCTACTTTGGGAGCAGTTACCGGCACGATCCGATCGCTATTGAACACGCTGACGCGGATGGTGATGGCTATGACAACGTGGCAGAATTCAGTGGTGGAAGTGATCCGAAGGACGGCAGTTCCATCCCGGGCGAGTGGCTGGAGCGGGCGACGAGCGAAGGGATAAGCGGCCGTTCTATCTATGCATCTGCCTGGACAGGAAAGGAACTGTTGATCTGGGGAGGTGAAGGGTTTGGCGTTTCGTTCGGCACGGGCGGCCGTTATTCGCCTCGCACTGATAGTTGGACCGAAATGAGCACGGAAGACGCGCCGGTGAATCGGTCGCAACTTGCCAGCGTGTGGACGGGCACGGAATTCATCGTATGGGGCGGATATAATGGCACCCAAGTTAATTCTGGCGGGCGATATAATCCGGTCTCGGATAGCTGGGTGGCGATGTCGACGGCTGGGGCGCCTTCACCACGAAGTTACCCGGCGATCGCCTGGACCGGAACCGAAGTGATCATCTGGGGCGGTGTCTCGAACGGCACTTACCTGAATGACGGCGCGATCTACAATCCGGACACGGATTCATGGCGTCCTCTGGCATCAACGGGTGCTCCTTTGGCACGATGCCTGCCGGCCCACGTGTGGACGGGCACCGAGCTGGTTGTCTGGGGCGGTTCCGGTACGGCCGGACCTTTGGGTGATGGTGCGGCGTTCAATCCTTCAACAGACAACTGGCGGCCGATTTCCTCGGTCAACGCGCCGGTCGCGCGGACGTGGATGTTCCAGACGGCATGGACGGGCACTGAAATGATTGTGTGGGGCGGAGCGAACCAAGAACTTACCGACTCTTATAACACCGGTGCGCGTTACAATCCCACGACGGATTCTTGGACGGTGATGTCTACGCAGAATGCGCCTTCCCCCCGCAACCGCCTTGCGATGACGTGGACAGGAGACGCATTGTTCGTGTTTGGTGGTGCTGATGACAATGTGGCGTTCCTAAATGATGGCGGGTTCTACAACCCAATTTTGGACCGCTGGTCGCCCCTGATTACGGAGGGCGCGCCTTCGGCGCGGGTTCATCATCACGCAGTTTGGACCGGAATCAGCGTACTGGTGTATGGCGGCTATACCGGTAGTGAACATAGCGATGAGCTTTACAGTTTTTCGAATGCCCGGGTTGAAGGCTTGCCAGAAGAATGGTTGGCGGAGTTTTTCGGTGCGCACTACCGGCATGACCCGTCGGCATTGGCCACGGCTGATCCCGACAATGACGGAAACACGAACTTGAGGGAGTATCAGCTAGAAACGAATCCGCTTGACCCGTTCTCTGGATTTGCGGTCGCTCTCCGCATGTCACCGACCATTTCTTGGGGCAGCGTGCCGGATGTGAGCTATCGGGTGATGAGAAAGAACAGTCTGGAAGATGCGTCATGGGTGACCATTTCAACGGTGAGGGCAGTCGACGCGATGACTACGTTTGTAGATCTCACCTCCACTTCGAGCACGGGTTTTTATAAAGTCGAACCATTGGAAAAGTGAGCCGAGTAGCAATACGAAATTGCTTTGCCTGAAACGCACGGCATGGCATGGAGAACGCGATGCAAAGCGTGGAACTGCTCAAGCTGGCTGCCTACTGTGACCAACTGCTGGACACCGCGAACGTGGAGGACTATCCCGGCGCAGTGAACGGCCTGCAGGTGGAGAACACAGGTCGCGTCACTAAGATCGCCAGCGCGGTCGATGGCAGCTTGGCGACCGTGCGCAAGGCCATCGCCGCCAAGGCCAACCTGCTCATCGTGCATCACGGGTTGTTCTGGTCGCCTTCGCATCCTTGGACAGGCAAGCGTTACGAACTGCTGCGGTTGCTCTTGGAGCACGATGTGGCCGTTTACAGTTCGCACCTGCCGTTGGACCTGCATCCCAAGCTGGGCAACAACGCCCAGCTTTGCGCGGCCTTGGGCCTGAAGAAAACGGAACCGTTTTTTTTCGAGAAGAAACGTTACTTGGGATTGAAGTCAGTCACCAAGATCGATCGCGAAGAACTGGATCAAAGAGTACAAAAGGCTGTGGGTGGCAAGACCACAATGCTGGCATGCGGACCAGAGATATGCCGGAACATCGGCGTAGTAACCGGTGGAGCCGGGGCGGAAATCAAGAAAGCCGCGCAGGAAGGCGTGGACACCTTTATCACTGGTGAAGGACCACACTGGACTTTTCCACTCGCAGAAGAACTTGGCGTGAACGTGATCTACGGCGGACACTATGCCACGGAAACATTCGGGGTGAAGGCGCTGTCAGCGCACTTGGCCAAGAAGTACGGCGTGCCGTGCGTATTCTTGGATCATCCATCCGGTCTTTAAGAACGAGCTTACTTGATTTTGGTGGCGACCAGGAAGGCATTGAACATACCCCACCGCCATGGGCCGAGATTCAGTCCGAATTCCACCGGCGCAGCCACATAGCGATCCGTGCAGGACACGCTTTCCACGCGACAACCCGCGCGTTCGAGGAAGAAACTCATCTCCAGCGGGTTCGTCGCGATGATGGCATCATCGTCCGGTTGGAACACCTCACGCTTGATCGGTTCCATGCGGTCGAAGCGCACCTTGTCCGGGGCTTCTTTTATCTGGCGCCGCTTTTCTTGCAGACGTTGCCAGTTGTTCCACTTCTGCCAGATTCCGCGCATCCGGGGATGATAATCCTTGAAACCGAGCACGCGAAAAAAATTAGGACTGGAGAGCACGATCTTGCCGCCGCGTTTCACCACGCGCACCAGCTCCGGGATGAAAAGCTCAGGTTCGTCCACATGCTCCAGCACGTTCAAGGCTCCGGCGGAATCAAAGAAGCCGTCGGGGAAGGGCAGCTTGCGGCCGTCATAGAGCTGGCAGCGCGGGCTGAATTTCTTGGCCCGTTCGATATTGGGTTCAGAGACATCCACACCGTGAGCTTCGAAGCCCGCCGTTTGTAAACGGTTCACCACCTGGCCGACACCACAGCCGATATCGAGGCAACGGCCACCCGCAGTGGCTGGCTGCAGCGTGTCGGCATACTTGGCGTAGAACCCGGCGTCCCAGCCGGACAGGAACTCGGCGTAAGCCTCGTTCTGCCGGTAGGATTCTTGATGCGATGCGGAGGAGTCAGACATTTATTTGGCTGCCGGGGCTGGGGGAGTGAGTGTCTGTTTCTTGGCGCGCAATGGCCACCAGATCAGCAGGGCGAGCGAAGCCGCCATGGAGGCGACAGTGACCTTTAGATATTTGGCTGTGGGCTCGAACTTGAACACCACTTCCTTGTCGCCCGCCTTCAACTGGACGGCGCGCATGAGATAGTTCGCCCGCAGGAGAGGACGCTCCACGCCATCCACATACACGTGCCAGGTGGGGCTGTGGCGGTCATTGAGCAGCAGCACCGCATCTTGCGCCACTTCCACCTTCATGCTCACGCTGCGCGGCTGGATGTCCACATTGCTCACGCTATTGGTAACACCATCCTTGGGCGGTGTGCCCGAGGGAGCCGGGATGGCTTCAGTGATCAGCACATGGGTATGAGGATCAAACTCAGGAGCGACGAGCATGGGCAGTGAGGCCTCACAATAGATCACGTTGGTGCCATTGGTGTGATTCACCATGTTGGTCAGGCCACTGGTCCATTGGGTGTAGATGCCAGCGCGAGGCAGTGCACCTTTGAATTCAAACACGGCCAAAGGTCCACTGGTCGAAGGCACTGTGGTGACATCGTACTGCCCGATGTTGCCTGTGGCCCCCTTCTTGGCGGTGAACTGGAACCGTTCGCGGATGCTGATCCGATTGCGGCCACGATCGAACTGCTCGTTCAACAACATCAGATAGCCATCCTGCCCCAGCAGGTAACGGGTGCTGGTCAGCTCCCAGATTCGGCCCAACTTGTAGATATCACGACCGGCATTGTCAGTGGGTTGAAAAGCTCCGACGAAATTCATTTCCAGCACTGGTGGGCGCGGCATCTGGATGACGTCCAGCGTTTGGATCTGAAAATATTGAAACTGGTTTTGCAGCCAGGAACTGAAAACGCCACCCAGATGCCTGGCCTCCGGCTGGAGCAAAGTGCCCTGGCTCATTGGCGGCACTTGCGCCGCATTTCGCCAGT
>JAJNBN010000346.1 GCA_021156225.1 Verrucomicrobiota bacterium
GGCTCGATCACGGGCATCGTGTCGCTGAATGACATCATGGAAGCCATCGTGGGCGAAGTGGCTACTCAGGAGGAACGCTCCAAGCCTGAGGTGCGCCAACGGGATGACGGCACGTGGCTCATCGATGCCATGGTGGACTTGGAAAAGGTGGAGCGTGCCTTGCCCGGTTTCCGCTTCGATAAGGAGCGCAATCGCGATTACCAGACGTTAGCAGGCTTTGTGATGCAGAACTTCAATCGCGTGCCAAGAGAAGGTGAGACGTTTGAAGCACAGGGGTATGTCTTCGAAGTGCTGGATATGGACGCGCACCGGGTGGACAAGATCATGGTGATGAAGGCGAAGCCTCCAGTGTAACCAAACGACTGAGGGCTTGATTTGCTTCGTCGAACGGCTAGTTCCGCCTCGTCATCTCGGCGGCTACACACGGATCAGCTTCGCCACATACGCCCCATCTACGCCGTCCTTGAAGGGGATCAATTCGCGATCAGTTTCGAATTTGAAACCTTTTTCCACCTCAAGGAAGGCATCCACCACTTGGCGGTTTTCCTCAGGTTCCAAGCTGCAAGTACTATAGATAAGCGTGCCTTTCGGGGCGAGTTGCGCGGCGGCTTTGCGGAGGAGTTCCAATTGCTGGACGCGTAGCCGCTCGATTTCCTCGGCGCGGATGCGCCAGCGCAGATCGACGCGACGGCGCAAGACGCCGGTGTTCGAGCAAGGCGCATCCACAAGGATACGATCGAAGCGGAATTTCAACTTAGGTTCATCGGCCAAGTCTGTTTCCACGGTGGTGAAACCTAAGCGGGCGCAGTTCTCTCTGATGAGCTTCAGGCGTGATTCGGAAATATCCCGGGCGACCACCAGGCCGCTGCTGCCGATCTTCTGAGCGATGAAGGTCGCCTTGCCACCGGGGGCGGCGCAGGCATCGAGAATCCGTTCACCGGGTTTCGGGTCCAGCATGCGCACCGCCAGCAAGGTGCTGGGGTCCTGCACATAGAAGAGTCCTTGGCGGAAACTGGGCAACGTTTCCAAGGCAGGATGGCTCTTGAGACGAAACATGAGGTGTTCATCCAGCCAGTCGCGGGCGAAAAAGTCGTATTCCACAGCTTCCTCGCGCCATTGCAGGATGATTTTTTCCGCATTCGTCCGTGTGGTGTTCAGGCGGGCGAAGGTGGGCGGAGGGCTGTTGTTCCACGCCAGCAGCTTTTGAGTATCCTCCGGGCCGTAGCGTTGCAGCCACTTTTCCACGAGCCAAGCCGGTTGCGACCAGCCGATTGACGGATCGCTGAGCTTTAGTGCTGCCAATAACTTTTGGGTTTCCTCTTTCTCGCGACCGTAGCCACGCAGCATGGCATTGATGAAGCCGGCTTGGGGGCCATAGCCGAATTCCCGCGCCAATTCGACCGTTTCATGGACGGCAGCATGGTCCGGGATGCGGTCCAGATAGAATAGTTGGTACAGGCCCAGGCGCAAAAGCTGACGAAGATCGTTCTTTTGCGGGCGACCATCTGTTTTCCGGTCGATCAGCCAATCGAGCGTGGCCCGGGCACGCACGATGCCATAGACCAGTTCCTGGACCAGCCCCCGGTCAGGACTCGAAAGTCGCTGGCGAGAAAGCTCGCCATCCAGCAAGTGTTCAGTATATTCATCCGATAGTTCGCATCGTCTCAGGACGCGAAGGGCAATTTCTCTTGGTTTTTGACCCGTCACGCCCTAAATATGACGGACACTGTATTGCAGGCGAGTTATTTGATATGAGAGAAGAATTTGAGAAACTGGCTCTGGCAGGAAAAATTAACAGCAAGCACGTCGATGTGCTGGTCCAACTCGCGCAAGGCGGTTATTGCATGCATCGTAGTTGGGGTTTCGGACGTATCACCACGGTAGACACGGTGTTCGCCCGGTTCGCCATCGATTTCCAAGGCAAGCCGGCCCATTCGATGGACCTGTCCTTCGCCGCTGATTCCCTGAAACCCATCCCCAAGGATCACATCCTGGCCCGTAAGGCCTCGGATCTGAACAATTTGCGCCAGATGGCCGCGCTGCATCATCTTGATTTGATCAAGGTCGTGCTGACGAGCTTTGGCGGCCAGGCGACGGTGGACCAGATCCAGGGTGTCCTGGTTCCGGACATCATCGCGAGCGACTGGAAGAAATGGTGGGAAGTGGCCAAGCGCGAGATGAAGAAGGATGGGCATTTCCTCGTGCCGTTGAAGAAGAATGAGCCGGTGGTGATGCGCGAGCAGACCATCTCCCTGCAAGACCGCCTGATCAAAGAATTCCGCGCCGCCAAGGGGCTGAAGGCCAAGTTGATCGTGGCGAACGAGATTTCCAAGAGCCTGGAAGACCTGCAAGACCGCGACAACGGCGTGACGGAAGTCATCGCGCAGTTGAACGCCGACATCCAATCCCATCAGCGCACCCAGCCCTCGCTGGCACTCGAAGCAATTTTCCTCCGGGACGACCTGCGGGCCGCCTGCAATCTGGCAGTGACGCCGGGCGAAGTGACCTCCAAAGAAGTGTGGGCGGGCGAAAGCTCCTTCCAGTCCATCATGGAGTCCATGGCCGCCGCGAAGTATCGCCGCGCGCTGCAGTCCTATCAGGAAGCGCATCCGGCCTCCTGGCATGAGTCTCTCCTCTCCTTGCTGAACCTTTCCTCCGCCAAGCTGTGCAGTGAGTGCGCCGCGGTGCTGTTGCAAGCGGGCAAGATCCAAGAATTGAAGGACGCGCTGGCCCGCATGATCAGCCAGCATACGGCCAGCAGCGAATTGCTGCTCTGGCTGGCCAAGGAACGTTCCGATACATTCGCGGACATCCTCGGGCCGGAAGTGTTCCGCGCCATGCTCACGGCGATGGAACGCGACCAGTTCAACGAGATCCGCTCGAACCGTCTGCGCGATTTCATCCTCGATGACGCCACCCTGCTGGTGGAACTGATCGGTTCCGCGGACTTGGAAGTCATCAAGGATCTGACCCGGGCGTTGCAGCTCTCACCGAGCTTCGATGACATGGACAAGCGCTCCTTGCTGGCGCGCATCGTCAAGAATTACCCCTCCACGCAATCACTCATCACGGGTGAAACCTCCAAACAAGACAGCGGTTTGATCGTCTCCTGGGAGAGCTTGGAACGCCGTAAGGCCGAGTATGAAGAGCTGGTGAAGAAGAAGATTCCGGCCAACTCGAAGGATATCGCCATCGCCCGCAGTTACGGCGATTTGCGAGAGAACCACGAATACAAGTCGGCCAAGGAAGCGCAGAAGCTTTTGATGCGTCGCAAGGGTGAACTGGAAATCCAGCTGGTGCGCGCTCGCGGCACGGACTTCTCCACCGCCAAGGCGGACGAGTCCGGCATCGGCACAGTCATCAAGGTGACCGAGATCGCCACGGGCACGAGCGAGACCTTTACGCTGCTCGGTGCTTGGGATTCGGAACCGGAAAAGGGCATCATCAGCTATCTGTCCCCGGTGGGCCAGGCCTTGATGAACCACAAGACGGGCGACGAAGTGGAGATCGAACTGGAAGGCGGTAAACGCAAGTTCCGCATCGATACCATCGCACTGTGGAAAGCCCCAGCCGCGCCGGCAGCCAGCTAAAGATCATTTGCAAGAAAAGCCGGACAGGAATTCCTGTCCGGCTTTTTTTCGGTAAACACAAGGCAAACCGTCGCACTAGAGCGGTTTTAAAAAACGCTCTAAGGGCCGCTGCTGATCATCACGCGGCCGGTGTCGTGATCGATGAAATAGATCTTATCGACCGGGAGTTTCGGCAAGGCGGGGATAATCTTTTTTTCCACCATCTCCTCGACGTTATTGGGCAGGCGATTGTGCTGGGCCTTGAAGGCTTCCAGACCTTGTTGGACCGGGGCCAACTCGGGCGGCAAGGCGCTGGTACCACCGGACGGAACGACCGGCGCAGCCTCGGCTGGCTTCGTCTCAACCACTGGTTGCGTGGCGATTTCCACGCCCGGTGCCGGCGGAGGCGGCGCGTGAACCGCGAGCGTATCAGCGTCCTCACGGCCACCACATCCGGCCAGCACGCCAGCGGCAACAGTCAGCACTGCGAACAGATTCAATTTCATAAGGATCAGTCTTTCGGATTGATGGTCCACATGCCCCGGGGTGCACCCAAGGTGCCGGATGTGCCGATGGTTTTGCCGGGCTGCATCACTTCTGCGTGACCATCCATGAACAGGTAATTGTAAGTGCTGTTGTGATAAGCCGTGGCCGGAATGCCATCTTCACCCCGCGCGCCATTGGTCTGCCGGTCAGTTTGCAGATGTTGATCGGCACGGTGAATGGCGGCGTAAATGCGGCTGCCAGCCAAGTTCTCGAACCGCGCCTGTTCCGCGATCATGATCGTCTCCGCCGTCTCCCGGACGACCGATGTGCGCACGGAAGCCAGGCGTTTGGCATTGTAACGGCCGGAGGAGGAAAGCGTGCTGAAGGAAGGAATCACGGCGCCCCAAGCGCTGGCGGTGGCCCAATTCGGATAGAAATTGCTGTCATCAAAGTAGAGGCCCACGCCGGTATCGCTGACCGGCGTCGGGGGCCAGTTGGTCGCCTGCATGTTATGCAAGGTCATGGAGTAGGAACGGCGAAACTCCTGCACGGTTGCCGTGCGCCATTGCGTCGAGAGGGGAATCTTGTCGGAAGGGCAGCGGAGAAATTTATAGACCTGGATATCCCGCGTGCTGATTTGTCCGGCACCGGTGGCAAAAGGAGAGAAAGCATTCGTGCGGGTGCCGCCCAGATAAGGGTCCAAAACCGAATCCCAAGAGGCCTGATCCGGCGTGATCTTGACCGTGGCGTAAGGGATTTTCT
>JAJNBN010000347.1 GCA_021156225.1 Verrucomicrobiota bacterium
ATCAGCATCGGCTCCGTCTTCTTCGGGGCGAACACCTACATCGGCAACGGTCCTAACTTCATGGTAAAAGCCATTGCCGATCAGCAGAACGTCCACACCCCCAGCTTCCTCGGCTACGTGTTCAAGTACACTTTGCCTATTATGCTGCCGATGCTGATCATTGTGTGGTTCCTTTTCTTCAGAAAGTAGTGGGGGAATCGCGCGGCAGGTCTGGCGGTTACTTTATCAGACGTCCTTGATAGGTGACGGCCTGAACTTGACCGGCCGCCTCTGCCTTAAAATTCCCCAAAACCACCGGTTGGCAATTTCTCCGCCACCGGGTAAGTTCCCTCCGACATGTCCCAGACGCCGCAAATCTTGTATTGCCACTGCAACTACGCTCAGGTCGTGCCGAAGGAAGTAAAAGAGGCCGTGCTGCGCAAGCTCTGTGAATCGGGCGTGCCGTTTGAGGCCGTGGCCGATCTCTGCGAGATGTCTGCCCGCCGCGATCCCGCTCTGCAACGGCTTACGCAGGGAAACGCCATCAAGATCGCCGCTTGTTACCCACGCGCGGTGAAATGGCTTTTTGCCGCCGCCAATGCGCCTTTGCCTCTCGATAGAACGGAAGTGGTGAATATGCGGGCCGAAACCGCGGATAATGTGGTCGCCAGTCTTTTGAGCATGGAGCTGAAACCTAATGTGCCCACGGGCAAGGTAACGGCCTCGGATGCACCCGCTGCGGAAACCGCCCAAGCTTAACTCACTATCCCATGGCTCTAGCCGATCAATCCACTCTACGTATCGTCCTCTACGAGGGCGCCGGTGCCACCGCTCTCGCTGGTGAGGAACGCTTCTCCGTCTTGAGCACCTTGCTGGGCCAAGGTTACGCCGTGACCCGTGCCGGCAGTGAACGGGCCGTGGCGCCCGCCGATAAAAGCTCGGTCCTGGTTCTCGGCCGCTTCGGCGCGGAGAAGCCGGAGACGACCACAGATTCTTCCGGCCAAGTCTCCGTGCGGTTCGAGAATCTCGAAGACACCGCTCCCGAACATGTCATCGCGAAGGTGGATGGTGTGCGCACGACTGCTGGGGCGGTGAAGCAAGGCGATTGGAAGCCCTGGTTCCCGGTCATCGATTACGACCGCTGCACGAACTGCATGCAATGCCTGAGCTTCTGCCTGTTCGGCGTCTATGGCGTGGATGGGGGGCAGCGCATCCAAGTGCAGAACAACGACAACTGCAAAACGAACTGCCCCGCCTGTTCTCGTGTGTGCCCCGAAGCCGCCATAATGTTTCCGAAATACAAGGCGGGACCGATCAATGGCGACGTGGTCAGTGACAAGGATTTGAACCGCGAGAAGATGAAGATCGATATCTCCGCTCTGTTAGGTGGCGATGTCTATCACATGCTCCGCGAACGCAGTGAGAAGGCCCAGTCGCGCTTCTCGAAGGAACGCGATGCCGAAAAAGCCCTCTCCGAACGCCAGAAGTGCCTCGTGAAGCTAGCGCAATCCGGCGACATTCCGGCTGAAGTGCTCATGTCCCTGCCATCTCCGGATGAGATCGCCCGCCGGGCTGAGGAGGCGAAGGCCAAGGCGAATGCGGCTTTGGCGGCGCAGGCCCCGAAAACTTAAGCCCCCACCTTGATGAGCGAGGTCCTTTCGTAAGCGGATGGCTGCCCAACTGTGTTCATTTATGTCCATTTCACCCCGGCTAAGGCCGGGGCGGTGGTTAATCAGCCTTAGACCCCTTCTTGTTGACCCCTTGCCAAATTCGGAAAAAGGCTCGACCCATGGCCGGTATCCTTGAATAATGTCCAAAAGCCGAAAAACTCGTTCCAAATACCGGTGTTAGTTGAATTTACGTAACGGGTCCGAGCGTCTGAACGTCAATCGAAGCAACCTGACGACCATGCAAACCGCGCCACTTATCATACCGCGTCCGGTGCCGCCTCAGCGGATTCGTCCGCCGAAGAAGAACATCCCGCAGACGAAGATCCAGCGCGACCATGTGCAGAAAGCCGTCCGGCAATACGTGGCCGAGACGCAGTTCGTGCCGCCCGTGCCGATGGAGGATCTCAAAGTTCATGCGGATACGCTGATCGCCCGGTTGAAACTGGATCCCATTTACCGCGACTACATCGGTGTCTTGCTGAACAACGAGGTCTGGCGCGAAACGCTCGCGAGTATCCCTTACGAACGTCGCCTCCTGCTCCTGCCCAAGTGTCTCCGTGTGGAGAGCAAGTGCCCGGCGCCCTTCGATGAATTTGGTCTGCTCTGCAAGCAATGCGGCCTGTGCACCATTCAGGATTTGCAGTCGGAAGCCGAGCGCCTCGGTTACGCCGTGCTGGTGGCGGAAGGTTCCGCCATCGTCATGTCGCTCATCCAGACGGGCAAGATCGACGCCATCGTTGGCGTCAGTTGCCTAAGTGTGTTGGAACGCGCCTTCCCTTACATGGAAGCCGCCGCTGTGCCTGGCATCGCGATTCCGCTGCTGCAAGATGACTGCATCGATACCACCGTGGATGTTGATTGGGTTTGGGATGTCATCCACCTGACCAGCGATGACAAGACGCGTCGTCTCGATCTCACCGCCCTGCGTAATGACGTCGATGCGTGGTTCTCGCCGGATTCGCTCACGTCCATCATGGGACCGGCGGAAGGCGAGACGGAAGTCATCGCCCGTGAATGGCTTGGTCGTGCGGGTAAACGCTGGCGCCCTTTCCTCGCCGTATCCGCCTATCAGGCTTTGCGCGAAGAAACGACGGCGCCCCTGCCGGAGGACCTCAAGAAGATCGCCGTTGCGGTGGAATGCTTTCACAAGGCTTCGCTCATCCATGATGATATCGAGGACAACGACGCGTTGCGTTACGGTGAGAAGACTTTGCACGAAGAGCATGGCACCGCCATCGCGTTGAATGTCGGTGATCTTTTGATCGGTGAAGGCTATCGCCTCATCGGTGCGTGCAGTGCCAGTGCCGCGCAGAAGGTGGAAATGCTCATGGTCGCCTCCGAAGGACAGCGACAGCTTTGCCAGGGGCAAGGTGCGGAACTGTGCTGGACGCGCAATCCCGGGCCGCTGAAGTCCGCTGAAGTGCTGGATATCTTCCGCCGCAAGACTGCGCCCGCCTTTGAGGTCGCGCTGCGTCTCGGTGCGGTTTACGCGAACAATCACGAACCTTTCCGCGACGCCATCGGCAAATATAGCGAGGCTCTCGGCATCGCCTATCAGATCCGCGATGACTTGAATGATTTGGGTGCTGCCGGTGAGACGAACGACATCGAAGGCATCCGCCCGAGCCTCTTGCTGGCCATCGCCAGTGAGCGCGCGAAGGGTGAAGCCGCTGCGCAACTGGAATCCTGGTGGAAACGCCAGCCGCTCACCGGTGTAAACGCCGCACGCATCGAAGCGCTCTATCGCGAGCTCAAGGCAGATGACCGCGCGAGCACCCTGCTGGAAACCTATCAGGAAGAAGCCATCCGTGCCTTGCGTGATGTGGAGAATGCGAACCTGAAAGGCCTGCTCCGTCGCGTCATCGGCAAGATCTTCAACGAAGCCGAAGTGCAAGGCTGGTGCAGCGAATTCGAGGACAAGAACCTCGCGCGGCTGAATTTGTCCCTGCCCATCCTCGCGGCCAAGGCATAGAAACAGGTTTTGTCGTCCCGTTAGGGCGAGACGCTGTCACGCCTTCGTATCCCGATGCGTCGGCTGCGGCTTGCCGGGACGGAATGACTCCATGTGCTCCTGCTTGGCGGTGAGGCTGGGGAAGGCCGCGAGCGTTTCCGCAACTGCTTCTGCCAGCAATTTCTTCAACGCTTCCGGTGCCGCTTCCGCACGCATATTCACCGTCAGATGCGCATCGGTGAACGGGTCTTCCAATTCCATGGAAAGCTCGGGGATCAGATCGTTCCGCACCAGATTCAAGGCCGCGAGTTCCCCCAAGCCATCCTCGGGTTCCAGCGTCATCTTGAAATGCGCCACTTCACTGCCGCCCGCGGTGAGCTTGCGACGAACTGATTCGGCCAATTGACGCAGCAGTTCGTTGGCGTCCGTCTCGGTGGTGGCGTGCAATGTGTAGGCGGCGTTCAGCCAGCCCAGCAAGGCTTCCCCATCCGCATAGACTTCATAGTCCACTTCCATCACGGCGCGCGGTGTCTGAGTGGTTTCGGTCAGTTCCTTGAACCATTCTTCCAGCCCATCACCGGTGCGAGCGGAAACGGTCATGATCTTCGCCAGCGGATAATTTTTGACGAGCGCCGTCTTCAATTCCTCCAGCTTCTCCGGGGAGAGCAGGTCGCTCTTGTTGATGACGATGAGGTCCGCCTCTTCCAGTTGCTTGCGGTAGATGTATTCCACCTTCTCGGAGAAGCGGCTGCCTTGTTCCAAACCCAACACACGGGCAGCACGGATCGGATCCACCAGCACACTGAGCGGCGCAATGGTGTAATCTTCCCCATACATGCGGCGGAGCGGGTAGGTGACGGTGGCGACGAGATCGGTGCAACTGCCCACGGGCTCGGCGATGAACACCTCAGGCATGGTCCGTTGATTCAACCGCTCCGCAGCCTCCACCAAGGAATTGAAGCGACAGCAGAAGCAACCACCCGAGATTTCTTCCACCTCATAATCATGGGAGGACATCAACGCCGTGTCCACGAGCTGGCTGCCCTGGTCGTTATCGATAAGACCCACGCGCAGGCCGAGGCTATCATCCAGCCAGTGGGCGAGCTTGATGACGGAGGTTGTCTTGCCAGCTCCCAGGAAGCCGCCAATCATGATATACCGGGCCGGGGTCGTTTCCATATAAGATATTGAGGCAAATATCTGCCGCGAATA
>JAJNBN010000348.1 GCA_021156225.1 Verrucomicrobiota bacterium
GGTCGCGGAAATCGCTCAACGGCTGGTTGATGGCGTTCAGGCGGGGATCTTCATCACGCGTGGCGTAGTACTTGAACTCACCCACACCGAACTTGCCCACGTTATACTTGAAGTCCGGACCACCACCCACACCGCGCTTCTGGCGATAGTCGAGGTGGATGGAACCATCGAGGTTCGTGTTCGCGTACCAGTTGTAAGTATTGAGGAGGTAAGGACCGTCCAAGCTGCGATAGCCTGGTGTCAGGACGAGGTTGTTCGGATGACGATCCAGGTGGCGCTTGTAGTAGGGCCAATAGAAGACCGGGACATCGCCCAGATAAACCGTGGCTCCCTTGGCCTCGATATATTTGCCGGGAACGATCGTCAGGGCCCTGGCCTTGATCCGGTAGCCGGGATCGGCGACATCGTCCGTGGTCAGGGTGCTGTAATAGGTGGTGTAAACGTCGTTCGTGCCATCTCCGGCCAAGGCAAAGCCGCTGGTGAAAAAGGGATTATAACCGGCGCGGAATTCTTCTGCCTTCAACTGTTTGGTCAGGAAGTTATACTCGATCTTCTCACCCTTCCACAGTGCTCCTTCATGCTCCAGCGTGACGGTGCCTTCGGCCGTGGCCCAGCCAGTTTTCTGATTGATGCTCAGGCGGTTCGCCGTCAGCACCGTAGGGCCGCGCTTCACGCGACCGCCTTTGTCCGTGGACGCGATTCCGTTGGCGAAATCGTAATTGAATTCGCCTTTGTCCGTCAGGGATTCGAATTCCCAATTGAGCTCGGTGGATTCAGCGGCACGACCCGATTGGATCATGCCCAAAGCCAAAACCGCCAAAACCAGCCACAGGAGCTTTCTCATTCAGGCCGGGAGCTAACCAAAAGCGCGGACTTATGCCAAGGGCTTTTACGGAAGGCCAATAGTTGAAGCGTTGCCATGGGATTAATTTCGACTACCTTCGCGGCATGACCCATCGCTTAGGCTTACCTCATCTTGGTGCGCTGGTTGCGTTCACCGCCAGCACGTTACTCGGCACGTTCACGGTTTCCGCACAGTTGGCGGAGAAAGACCAGCGATATCAGGCGCCCAAGACCTTGAACACCTTGCGCACGTTCATGGAGGTGAAGTCGCGCGCAGAATGGCAACGCGAGGCGGATGAGATCCGGATGCATGTGCTGGTGAGTTGCGGACTGCATCCCCTGCCCCCCAAGACGCCGTTGAACGCGCAGATCACGGACCGGCGCGACATGGATGGATATATTCTGGAGAAGGTCGTCATCGAGACGTATCCGGGATTTTTTCTCGCAGGCAATTTGTATCGGCCATTGGATCATGGCAAAGGACCATTCCCGGCGGTGCTGAATCCGCACGGGCATTGGGCGGAAGGGCGGTTGGTGGACGGCGAGTTGGGCAGTGCACGGGCGCGCTGCATCACGCAGGCGCGGATGGGCATGGTGGCCTTTGCCTACGACATGGTCGGTTACAACGACACGATGCAGTTCAGCACGGCCAAGGGTGACATGGGCAAGCATCGCGTGTATGGCATGAAACCGGAGGACCAACTCTGGGGCATCAGCATGATGGGGCTGCAACTCTGGAACAGCATTCGGGCGCTGGATTTTCTCACGGCCCTGCCGGATGTGGATGCAAAGCGCATCGGTTGCACGGGTGAATCCGGTGGTGGCACGCAGACGTTCATGCTCGCCGCGGTGGATGATCGCGTGAAGGTAACCGTCCCTTGCGTGATGGTGTCGCACTCGATGCAAGGCGGCTGCACCTGTGAGAATTCACCGGGCTTGCGCGTGGATTATTCCAACATGGAGATCGCGGCCAGCGCGGCACCGCGTCCGCAATTGTTAGTAGCTGCCACAGGTGACTGGACGAAGAAGACCTTGGAGGTCGAAGGGCCGGCGGTGGAATCCGTTTACAAGCTGATGAACGCGGAGAAGGCCATGCGCTATGTGATTTTTGATTATCCGCATAACTACAATCTCACGAGCCGTCAGGCGGTGTATCCGTGGCTGGGGCAGCATCTGCTGAAGAAGCCGGATACGAATTCGTATGTGGAAAAATCTTATCAAAAGGTAGCGGACAACCAGATGCTCGTGTGGCCGGATGGCAAGATGCCCAAGGGCGCACTGGGTTATGAGGCGTTTCTTGCGGAACTGAAGAAGATTTCCCAGACGAGTCTGGAGGAACAACTGAATGGGAAAGCCAATGCTTTCCAGAAAACCTACGAACCGGTGTGGCGGCACAGCCTCCAACTGGATCTGCCCGGCACGAAAGACATCCTGAGCGAGGAAGGTCACGCGGCTGGCTTGGGGAAAAAGATATTGATCGGCCGCAGCGGCAAGGGTGATCGCATTCCCCTGCTCGTCTTCGCTCCACATACCAAAGGCACGGGCAAGGTGGTGGTGATGGCAACGCCGAACGGCCCGCGCAATCTCGCCGACGCTCAAGGACGAGCAACCGGATTGGCCGGTGCCCTAGTGCAACGCGGCTTCACGGTGGTGATACCGGAACTGTTTCAAACGGGTGGCCTCTACCAAAAGGCCATCGCGGACAAACGGAATTATTTCACGAACTTCTTCACCACCTACAACCGCACCGATGCACAGGAACGCACGCAGGACCTGGTGACGACCATCACCTACGCGCGGACACTGGGTAAGAAAGTGACGCTCTGCGGTTTGGATCGCGCGGGTCTCTGGGCCATGCTCGCCGCGCCGGCTGCCGATGTGCTCGTGGCGGATGCGCAATCTTTCAGCTCCGAGAATGAACAGCTTCTGCTGGCGGACGATCTCTTCGCACCGAACCTGCTACGGCTGGGCGGGCTGGATGGCATCGTCGCCTTGGCCGCGCCGAAGCCGGTGCTGGTGCATAACACCGGCGGACGGTTCGTCACGAAACTGACCACGGAAGCATACGCCGGAGATGCGGAAGCATTGCGCGTGGAGCGGAACCGCTTTGATGATCTGGCACTGGTGACATGGATCTTGGCGCAATGAAGTGCATTATGGGAGGCAGAGAACTTATACGGGCGTTGCTGACGCTCTTGCTGATCACCAGCGCAGTTGCAGCCACCGCGGGAGCGGTGAAGGAAACGGTGAGGCCGAACCTGGTGCTGATCATCGCGGATGATCTCGCGTGGAACGATGTGGGATGCTACGGGCATCCGACGATACGCACGCCGAATCTCGACCGATTGGCCCGGGAGGGAATGAAGTTCACGCGCGGTTTCGTCACGGCAGCCTCATGCAGCCCCAGCCGCGCGAGCATGTTGACGGGGCGTTATCCGCACAGCACGGATGCCGAGGAACTGCATTGGCCGGTGCCGAAGGAACAAGTGACCTTCGTGGAGCAATTGCGAACCGCTGGCTATTGGACGGCAGCGGCGGGCAAGTGGCATCTCGGACCGGCCATGAAAGAACGCTTCGACCTCGTCAAGGAAGCTGATCCATCCGGTTTTCAACTGCCCACTGGTGCCAATGGCAAAGCCGCCTCGGTCATCAAAGCCAAAGGCGATCAGAGCGGTTGCGCGGATTGGGTCCCGACGTTGCAGGCACGTCCGAAGGACAAACCGTTTTTCCTCTGGCTCGCGGCGCTGGATCCGCATCGGGACTACGAGGAGAACATTTCTGACCAACCTTATCGTCCCGCAGATGTCGTCGTGCCGCCCTACCTGCCGGATGTGGCCGAGGTGCGTAAAGATTTCACGCAGTATTACGATGAGATAACGAGGCTGGATGATTTCGTGGGCAAAGTGTTGAAAGAACTGGACCAGCAAGGCGTAGCCGAGAACACGTTGATCCTGTTTCTCTCGGATAATGGCCGCGCCTTTCCACGTGACAAGACCACGCTGTATGATGGCGGCATCAAGACACCGTGGCTGATACGCTGGCCGAAAGGTGTAAAAGCGGGCAGTACTTGCGAACGGCTCGTCAGCAGTGTGGACATCGCCCCCACCCTGCTCTCGCTGGCGGGCGTGAAGATCGGTGAAACAATCCAAGGCACGGATTTCAGCGCCTTGCTCAACAAACCCGCCGGCAAGCATCGTGAGTTCATCTACGCGGAGGATAACTGGCATGATTACTCGGATCGGGCCCGGGCGGTAAGATCGGAGCGATTCAAATACATCCGCAATGATTTTCCCGAACTGCCGAATACTCCGCCCGCCGATGGCGTCCGCAGCCTTACCTATCAGGCGATGCAACGTCTGCGGGACAAAGGCTTCCTGACGGCGGACAAGCTGGCGTGCTTCCAGCCAAGAGCAGCCGAGGAGTTCTACGACTTGGCAAATGATCCCTTTGAATTACGAAATCTGGCGAGCGATCCGCGCTATGCCACGGAGTTACGGCAGCATCGCGCAGCATTGACAACATGGGTGAAGGACACGAACGACACGATGCCGGGAAAACGTTCACCGGATGAGTTCGATCGCGAAACCGGCCAACCGTTGCCGAATCGCGTTCGGCCACGTCCGGGCAAGGAGGCGCTGAAATAAATGAGTAATAAATTTTACCGGCATCGCTTGTTCCGGGGACAGGCAACCTTTAGAACAACTGCGTGAATTCGAAAACGACAACCACGACGACAGCGCCGAGCGGACTTGGGACCGGCCTGCGTCGCTACCTGTTCTTCACGGCGGCCATGACCGGGGCGATCATCCTCATCGTGGAAATCTTGGGGGCGAAAATGCTCGCGCCCTATCTGGGAACTTCCCATTTCGTGTGGACGGCACAGATCGGCGTGACCCTGCTCTCACTGGCCACAGGTTATTGGTTCGGCGGCTGGTTCGTCGATCGGTCGCAGAATCTATCACACCTCT
>JAJNBN010000349.1 GCA_021156225.1 Verrucomicrobiota bacterium
CGGCTCGAATTTATTAGGAGCAGGTGTCTGTGCCGGAAGGGGTTCCGTCAGGGACGGAGTTTCCTGTACCGGGCGTGTATTGTGCAACAGACCAGGCAACAAGAACGTAGCAGGCGAGATGGTCCGGGTGGCATTGATACCGCCACAGCCAGTGCCCACGAGGGTCAGCAAGCTGAGACTCAACAAAAGCCAGCAGTTCCATTTTTTCTGCATTGGCGTAGTATAGATGGCATCGACATGTGTGCAACCACTATTTATAACCTGCTGATCGTGAGTTGTTTTCATAAGGAAAAGAAACGGTTGGCCGGTTTTACGGCCAGCTTTTGGCTGGTTTTGCTCAGTGGCCTGCTGTTTGGGGGAAGCATACTAGCTGATAACACCGCCAACGTCTTTCAGTTACGCGCCGAGAAAGCCTATCAAGCCGCCCGGGAAGCTTTCATGGCCAACTCCAAAAATGACGAGGCGGTCTGGCGCTATGGCAAAGCCTGCTTTGATCTGGCGGAATTCGCCAAAAACGATGATGCCCGCGAAAAGCTCGCCTTGGAGGGCATCGACATCTGCCGGGGGTTGGTCGCCCGTAATCCCAAGCATGCCATCGGCCATTACTATCTAGGCATGAATTTGGGCCAGTTGGCCCGGACCAAGTCCCTCGGTGCCCTGCCGATCGTCCGGGAAATGGAAGTGGTCTTCAAACGCTCTGCTGAATTGGACAACAAGGTCCATTACTCAGGGGCCGATCGCTGCCTGGGGCTCATCTATCTGGATGCCCCGGGCTGGCCGACGAGCATCGGCAGCAAGTCCAAATCCCGGGTGCACCTGCAACGCTGTGTGGAATTGAGCCCCGAGTATCCGGACAATCATCTCGAGCTGATGGAGGCCTACCTCGAATGGAAAGATACTAAGGCGCTGCAAAAGGCGGCTAAAGACTATGAGTTGGTGCTGCCCAAGGCCCGGGAAACCTTTACCGGCGAGACTTGGGAAGAAAACTGGCTGGATTGGGACAAACGCTGGCGGGCGATCCAAGGCAAGCTGCACAAGAAGTAGGGAACACATTCGTTTGTTTACCGTCTTCTGCCGCTGCGGCATTACGCCAGTTGACTCTTGGGCCGCGACAAAGTTTATTCTCTCCATGCGTTTCACCTGGGTAGCTGTAATGATGGCGGTCATGTTGTCGTTTGGTTGTGCGTCCAAACCGGAGGAAGAAAAGAGTCCGTTCGTCGAAAAGACCACGGCGACCAAGAATTCCCCGCCGCCCAAAGAAAAGACCCCGCGCAAACCCAAGGATGACGGCAAGCCTGATGTGGCCCCTTCCCATGACCTGGCCGGAAAAGTGGTGATGGTGAATGACGGCCTGCGGTACGTGGTGGTGGATTTCGGTTTTGGCCGTGTGCCTGCGCCCGAACAGCGTCTGGGCGTCTATCGTGCGGGCAACCGGGTGGCCGAGATCAAGATCTCCGCTCATTCCCGAAACTCCAACTTCGCGGCGGATATCATCACCGGCACGGTGCTGAACGGGGATGAAGTGAAGCAATAAAGTTCGGCTTCATAAACTCTGCCAAGCAAGGCACCTGAAGCGAAAGTAAAAAAGCGCCGACCTTGGTCGGCGCTTTGGGGAAAGAGCAGGGGAACCGTTACTTTACCTTGGCACTGGCACCTTTGACGTTTTCCCAGACCACGCGCGTGCCGTCAAAAGCGGCGGCGTATTGCACGCCGTTCACATTCTTCACCGCGGCCGTGGCTTTGGCTTTGGTCGGGCCCTCGAACACCTTTTGACCACCATAGATGACGGTGGATTTGCTGCCGTCGAAAGAAACCGAGATGCCTGCGGCCGCGGTCTTGGCCTTGCCGGGCAGGCTGCCGACCTGGGCTGATACGGAGGTGGCGGCGAGCAGGCAGACGACGGCGATCAGCGAGAGGGAGAGACGTAATAAAGTTTTCATGGCACGCAAGGAGTTGGTTATGGAACGGATAATGCGCTTTTCCAAAAAAGACGCAACAGGTCATTTGTCTGCTGGCCTGCTCGACAGCCCGTCAAAACGCCATTAATATGGCCGGGAATGGCAGTCATAGAGGCCCCGGTCAAACAGCCTGAAGTAGAGAAGCATGTCGAAGCCAAGCCTGAGCTTGATCTCGACAAAGGCTACTTCGTCATCTGCTGGGATGATCCGGTGAATCTTACGGATTATGTGACCCATGTTTTTCAGACCGTCTTCGGCTGGGACAAGAAGAAGGCGGAGTTTCACATGCTGGAGGTGCATAACAAAGGCAAGAGCGTGCTGGTGCGGGAAAGCATGGAGAAGGCCGAGCATTACGTACATGAACTGCATAAGTACAGCCTGCAAGCGACCTTGGAGCCGGCCTCGTGAAATTACTTCAACGCAACGAGGCCGAAGTGATTTTCCAGCTCGGCGTCCGGGAATACGAGGCGTTCCAGCGTCTGCTGGCGTTGTATCCCATGGTGCCGGAAGGCTACTCGCAGCTCAGCCGTTTTTCGGACCCGAAGGAACTGGGTGCCGACGAAGAGTTGCTCAAGGAATCACTCGCGGAATCGAAACGTAGTGGTCAAAAAGCGATCCAGGAGATGTTCGCGGATGGACGGCATTTCGAACATGTCAGCCGGGCATGGTTGCTGAAACTGCTACCCGGTGAAGTCGAATGGCTCTTGCAGGTCTGCGGTGATATCCGCGTGGGCAGTTGGATCAAGCTGGGGAGTCCGAACAATCAACAGGAGCGGGCGCTCAAACTGACGCCGGAGAACCTGGATTATTTTTTGCCGCTGCAGATGATGAGCAATCTGCAATTGCTGTTCATCAATTCCCTGCGCGATCCGGCAGAGGCCGATGCCAATCTGCTGGAGATAAAACTCTTCGATCGCCAGCAGGTCTTGCCATGGGTGCTCAAGCCGGAAGTGAAGTTTCCATCACTGGCTCACTCCTATGTGGATTTCGGTTCGCCTGGTTTGATCGCGGTGGGAGGAGAGCTGACGGTTGAGCGTCTGAAAGAGGCTTACAGTGCCGGAATATTTCCCTGGAGCGTGAAGCCGGTCACCTGGTGGTCGCCGGTCAAGCGGGGCATCTTTGAATTTGATCAGTTCCGCATTCCCGAAAGATTGCAGCGCATATTGAGGCAAAAGAAATTTAAGGTGACGGCCAACCAGGCGTTTCGCGAAGTCATCGAAGGTTGCGCCACGGCTCGGAGAAAGGGCAACTGGATCGCGCCCGAGATGATCGAGGCTTACACGGCGCTGCATAAAGCGGGGCACGCGCACAGTGTGGAGTGCTGGGAGGATGGCAAACTGGCGGGTGGCATCTATGGCGTGGCCATCGGTGGATTGTTTGCGGCAGAGTCCATGTTCTTCAAAGCGAGCAATGCTTCCAAGGTCGCGCTGGTGCATCTTGTGGAGGCCTTGAAGCGAAGCGGTTTCACGCTGCTGGACATCCAGATGGTGACGCCCACCACGGCGGCTTTCGGGGCGGTGGAGATCACGCGCAGGGAATATCTGGCGCGGTTGGGGAAAGCGGTGGATCTACCAGTTAAGTTCACCTTTCCCGCAAACCAGGAATGAATAGGAAAGCAAAAAGGGCAGATGCTTTCGCATCTGCCCGTATGAATTAAACGCTGGTAGCTGGTTCGCCTTACTTCTTGTGTTCTTGAGCGTAGTGCTTGCTCAGGATGTCTTCGCCGAAGTCACCGTTGAAATCGCGCCAGACGGCGTGGACGTGGTTGGCGTTGTTCTGCGTGTTGTCATACTCGATCAGGAAGGTGGGTCCTTGGACGCGGTAGTAGTGGCCTTCATCACGCTTCAGGCTGCCGGCCCACGCGAAGAGGATGCCATTGAGTCCAGCCTTCTCGATCTGCGCCATTTCTTGATTGGCGATCTCGGGGCGGACACGTTCCACGTAGAGCTTGATGAGTTTGATGAGGTCGGCTTGCTGATCCTTGCTGAGCTGTTCGTAGCGTACGCCGACGGCGTCCAGCGGCTTCACTTTCTTGTCCGCCATGGTGACGATGTCTTTCAAGGCCACGTCAGTAAAAATGGCCTGCTTGCGCAGCGTGTCGTTCAATGAGGTGACGAGTTTGCGGCCGAGATCTTCTTCCACACCCATCACGCGGATGCCTTTGCGCTGGCCTTCGCGGACTTCACCGGGATTGGTGCCCATGAAGGAGGGAGTGCCGGAGGCTTCGGTATCCTTGCCGACGGTGAAGTTCTGGGAGAAGTGATGCCCCTCCACGCGCCAGCCCCAAACTTTATCTGCGGCGGGAGTGCCGAAGATGGTGAAGTGATACATCTCGGGGTCACGGCGGGGACTCTTATTCTCCATGTCGTGGAGAATTTGTTCCAAGCTCATGATGGATAGCGCTTGGGCCTGGCCGCGCTGGCTCATGCCGGAGGCGAACAGGGCATGCGCGAGATGGCGCTGGGCCTGGGTCATTTCCTTGAGCGGAAGACCTTTGCGATCTTTCGGAATGAAATGCCAGTTCAGCCGTTCCTCATGCTTGAGTTCATACAGGGCTTTGGCTTTTTGCTCCGGGGTGAGGGAGGCGAGCCAGTTGTTGGCGGCAACAGTCATTTCATCCAGCCCGGCTTGGGCCGTGGAGACGCATAAAAGCGAACCGATGGCGACAGCCAAGGTCGAAACCAAAGACGACAGTTTCAAGGACTTCAAAGTGGTCATGGGGAGACGATTTGCGAGAATCGGAATGGAGGCAATGAGAAAAATACTTTACCGGAGTGGTAAAACGACGGGATCGCGATGCAGGCGGAGATTCCGTGCCGAATCAATCATGAACCACGAGTTGGTAGAT
>JAJNBN010000350.1 GCA_021156225.1 Verrucomicrobiota bacterium
AGCGGGCTACGTTGGGTAACCATTCTCTGAACCACCAACCCCAAAGCGGGTTGCGTCCACTTCCCCATCCCTGAAGGATCCCAGCCTGTAGCCGGTTGGCCCGCCCCGCGCCGAAAGGTCGGGGTCGAGCGAGGCACGAGCGACACCACCGGTAACCAGTCCAAACAAACCAGCACCCCGGCAGCGGGTGCCAGCACCTCCTGTTGCGCTGGATTCCGAAAGGGCCAACGGCCCGCGCTATTACAGCCTGGGGTGAAGCCCGCCCCCAGCGGGCGCAGCCCCAGGTAATATGCCCAAAAACCACAAGCCCTGAAGGGGCGGGACAAAATAATCAGAGTGAAACAACCGGCCACCAGCCCCAAACTATAACGTGGTTCAATCCATCAGCTCAGGGTTGCGAGCCAGAGAGCTGCCTTGGGTAACCGGTGAAATCCCCACCACTCTGAAGGGGTTGAATCCGCGAATATCTTCTCGCCAAACTCACGCAGAATCACAAAACTTCTCAAACACAACTGAGGAATCACCAACCGCCATGCGCCCGTTGCCCATCAATGCCCTACTCGCGCTGCTCACCACGTTGTCATGCTTCGCGCAACAATCCGCCCACACTTTGTCTGGCAGTCTTAAGCGCACCAGCACCCCACCCAATAGCCACGACTTCACCAATTATTTTTCCCTCTCTTACACCACTAATCACTTCGAACTAAAACGTTACGATGCCCAGCGACAACTCCTAAGCCGTTCAGCCTATGACGGCAAGGATATGTCTCGCTGGTGGAAGGCCATCTCCAAGAGCAATGCTCAGGATAACGCTTGGATTCAATCCTCGGCCCCAGAGCTGTCAAAGAGCCGTGAGTTTTTCGACTTTCAAGATGAACTGATTGTTTTCCCGCTCATCTGGTTGGAACCGGTGGCATTTACGAACGCCTTGCCGCCCATGTTGCAACCCGTGATTAAGTCTGGACGTTTTCCTTACCTGACTACGGAAGACGGGGTCATCCGCAAACAAACTGTAGATGCCGACGGACATTTGTCTTCCGTCACTTTTTATCGCCGCCCAGAAGCTGGCCAAAAGGAAGCACTAACGTTTGAAACCCGTTTTATTTTCGGAGGTATGCTTGGCAACTTTGTCACTTCCGACCGGAGACAGGGCATTTTTCTGAAAACAGACTATAAGGTCCTGATCGAGGGTATGTCTTTTGATGAAGTGCCCAAGTCCACCTTTACCCCTGAGAAATTCGGTCCAAATACTTACGTCTATGATGCGCGTGTGAACCGCTGGTTCACATGGAAACCAAACAAGTAAAAGATCGGTGGCTTCCTACTTCCTCCCCGCCCCCCACAACGCCTCCACCATCTGATGATTCAGCCCGTCCAATTCCCGCTGTAACCGTTTTGCGATCGCCTCATCCTTCACTGGCTTCGCCTCCGCCAAATCTTCACGCAAGTTGAACAACTGAAACTCCGGCTCACCCTTGCCCGGCTCGCGTTGCTTCACCAGTTTCCAATCCCCCGACCGCACCGCGATATTCGCCCCATACCGCCAAAACAAAACCTCATGCGGCGCCCCCTGCTTCTCCCCGCGCAAGAACGGTAACAAATTGACTCCATCCAATTTATTTTCCCCTGTCGGTGCCACCTGTGCCGCAGACAATGACGTCGCCAGAATATCCAACGAAATCACCGCCTGCTCATACACCTTGCCCGCCGGGATTTTCCCCTTCCACTGCGCCAGGAACGGCACGCGGATGCCGCCCTCAAAGAGCTGCCCCTTACCCCCGCGCAACGGTGCATTGCTCGATGTCAGCTCCTGCGTCGGCCCGCCATTGTCGCTCAGGAAAAAGATCAGCGTGTTTTCCTCCAGCTTCAGCTCGCGCAACTTCGCCAGCAGCGCACCCACACTGTCATCAAGCGACGACAGCATCGCCGCGAAGATCCGTCGCTGCATGTCCGGGATATGCGCGAACCGCGCCAACTGTTCCGGCGTCGCCTGCATCGGGCTGTGCACCGCGTTATACGCCACATACAGAAAGAACGGCTGCTTCTCATTTCGCGTGATGAAACCCACCGCCTCCCGCGTGAACGCCTCCGTCAGATACTCCGGCTCCGTGATCTCCCGCGTGCCGCGCAGCATCGGATTCTCCGCATCATACGGCGGCTCATTCCCCCGCACATGATTCGACCAGATCACCGGCCCATTCGTGAACCGTTCCCCGAACGCCACCGAATTCGTCCGCAAGAACGACGTCACCCCTGTGAACGGCGGCGGCACAAAGAAATGTCCTTCGTGTAAAAACCCATAAAACTCATCAAAGCCCCGTTTCTGCGGATGAAATTTCTCCACCCCGCCCAGATGCCACTTGCCCACCAGCCCCGTGCGATATCCCGCCGCCTTCAAATGCTCCGCCATCGCCCGCTCCGTCAGCGGCAAACCGATGCTCGGGTCCAGATTGCCTTTCCCCACCACATTCAGCTCATGCCCGAACCGCGTCTGATACCGCCCCGTCATCAACCCCGCCCGCGAAGGACAACAAAACGGCGCACTCACATACCCCTGCGTGAACCGCACCCCATTCCGCGCCAGCGAATCAATATTCGGCGTCAACACCCCCGCATTCCCCTGGCACCCCAGTTCCGAATACCCCAGATCATCCGCCAACAACACGATCACATTCGGCCTCCGCTCCGCTGCGTGTGCCAACGTTGCTCCCACCAAAAGCAACCAAGCCAAAAGATGTAAACGCGCCTTCATGATGTGCTCCCGTTGTATCCCAGAGCGATATCAGTCGCAAGCAAACCGCGCCAACGTGCTGCCGGCATCTTGCCGGCAGATACTTCCCCCCGCGGACCCCTCCGCCGCTAACTTTTCCCCCTGGATATCGGACGTTAAATGTTTCCCAAGTTGCGTGCGATAGCTCCGCTGTTTCCATCTCCTCCGGCGTCGGAGGAGAGGGCCGGGGGAGAGGAGGCCCCGCTTCGTAATCGTCCTCGTTCTCGTCGTCGTCCACGATTTTTCGTCCTTCTAAATTCTCCCGATTGACGTTCCCCTTCCACCCCTTACCCTTTCCCCCATGGACCATTCACCCGGTTTTTTGAAACTCGTCAAAGAAGCACAACCTCGCGTGCACGAGATCACCATTGAGCAGGCCAAGCAAATGCTCGCCGCCAATCCCCAGATCGTCCTCATGGATGTGCGCGAAGACAACGAATGGCAGAAAGGCCACGCCGCCGAAGCCGTCCACCTCGGCAAAGGCATCCTCGAGCGTGATATCGAGAACCAGTATCCCGACTTCAACACCGAGATCATCATGTACTGCGGCGGCGGCTATCGCTCCGTCCTCACCGCCGATGCCGCACAGAAGATCGGCTACAAAAAAGTCCATTCCCTCATGGGCGGCTACAAAGGCCTAGTCGCCGCCGGTTGGAAGATGACTTCCTGAACCGGGCCGCGGTCATAAGCCCGCCGGTTCACCCCGTGCTGACAAGTCGGGGTGCAACCGGCCCGGCTCGGCCTTGATTTTCTGACGGGGACGTGAGACGTATTCTCTCATGCCCCCAAGGTTGGTGTCACTGTTCAAGCGATTCGCTGGTTTCCTGCGAACAGGAAAAGCGATGCTGCTGCTTTTCCTCCTGGTGGTGGCTGCGCTCGTGGTCACCGCCCTCCTCTTTCGTCCACCACCCGAACCTTCCTACAGTAATATCCCCGCCAGCACTTGGCTGCAGCTCGTCAGCACCAACCGGCAGAAGACCACCGAAGCCTCCGCCGCTTTTCGGAAAATGGGCCGCGATGGCGCCCTCTTCCTGGGCAACGAACTCGTCCGCAAACCCTCGCAGCTCGATGAATGGATGATCACCCATCACCAGGAGATCCCCGACTGGTTAAAGAAATATGTTTTGAAACCGCAACGGCCCTCTCACGACACCACCGTTCTCCTCCTGCTGCACGACATTGGCACCAACGCCGCTCCCGCCGTTTCCAATCTCATCGTCTGGCTGGATAACCGCCAGATCCCCCACGTCAGCAACACCAATCCCGCTCCCGGCGCGTCCGCCCTCCGGCGCCACGTCACCCTCAGCAACGGCGTGCTCCGGACCAACTACATTCAAGTTTACCTCCCCGCCTCCGGTTTTTTCCCTCCTTATTCGACCAAACCGCCGCCTCCGCCCCTCCTCTCCACTCAAAAGCAGACCGTCGTGAGCGCTCCCGGCGTTGTCACCACCAATGTCGTCGTCTTCATAAAATCCAGCCAGCAACCGGTGCCTCTGCATGCCTATCAGATCCTGACCAACAACGGCAGCGACAATCCGCGCGTCATCCCCCTCCTGCTCAATTCTGCCGACAATCTTTCCGGCCCCGTGCCTTTGAATCCCAATCTCCAGATGCCCGCCCGCAAATCCATTCCTCTCCTGCTCGAAGCGATTGAAGGCCGCGACCCCAAGCGAAAGTGGATGGCCCTCTCCCTGCTCCGCCTCACCTTGCCGGAATCCGACCTCGCCCGCACCTGCATGATCCATGCCCTGCAAAATCCCGACCGCAATGTGTTTGATTTCGCCATCGCCTCCCTCGCCACCACCACGAATGAACTGGACCGCATCATCCCGCTCGCCACCCAGGGCCTGATGCGTTATCGCAATCGCACCACGGACCTCTTCGGTGGCTGGAATCCCCCGGTCTATCAGAGCCTGCGGGAATTCTCCCGCCACAGTCCTCTCGTCGTTTCCCAATTGCAGGCGTTGCTGCCTCAGGCCGACTTCTACGAACAACACGGCATCATCCAGCTCCTCGGCGATATCGGC
>JAJNBN010000351.1 GCA_021156225.1 Verrucomicrobiota bacterium
ACTTCCGTAGTCAGCCTCACCTTCATCATCGAGCGCGGCCTGGCCCTGCGCGCCAACAAGGTCACCCCGGAACAGGTGGAGAACGCCATCCAGGCCATCCGCAATCCCGCGGAAACCGGCACCTTAAAATCCGCCTGCCAATACCACCCCTCCACCCTCAGCCGCCTGACCTTGTTTGTGCTCGAACGCCAGCAATGGCCCAAGGCCGATCTCGTGGATATTCTCCAGATCCGCGCCCGCCAGGAGATCACCCGCTTGGAACGCGGATTGGTGTTTTTGGAGATCGCCACCGGCATCGCCCCTCTGCTCGGCCTCACCGGCACCGTCTATGGCATGATCGCTCTCTTCGGCGACATCGGCAGTGCGGGCCTCGGTGATAACACCGCCTTTGCCCGCGGCATCGCCATCGCGCTGAAGGCCACGCTCGTCGGCCTCTTCGTCGCCATCCCCTCCCTCGTCGCTTGGAATTATTACGTGAAACGCGTGGACCATTTCACGGTGGAACTGGAGATCGCCTGCGATGAACTCGTGCGCAAACTTTACCCCTCGGAATCCGGGAACGGCACCTCTTCCGCGACGGCCACGAATCACCCTGTGAACAAGGCGCTCTGATGAATTTCTCCCGCAAACGTCAGCGTCAGGCCCCCACGGTGATCATCATCGCCTTGATCGATGTGCTCATGGTCGTGCTCATCTTTCTCGTGGTCACCACCACCTTCAAGCAGCAGGTCCCTTCCGTGAAACTGGCCTTGCCCGAATCCAAACAAGGCAAGAGCGGCGCCACGGAAGACCCGCCCCTCATCGTCACCATCGTGAATCAGGCGCCGCACCTCTACATCGGCAATCGCGCCGTCACTGCGGAGAAACTGCAGGAGGAACTCACGAAAGCTTCCAAGGGAAATTCCCAGGTGAAACTCGCCATCCGTGCCGACAAAGGCGCGCCCATCGGCGAAGTCGTGACCGTGATGGATGCCGCCAAAGTGGCCAGCATCAAAAACGTGAGCCTGATGACAAAAGAAACCGGCGCCAAATAAATGACGCCGGTTTGCTGGAAAAATTAGCGGCCCCCGGGAGATTACTTTTTCCCGAACATGCTGAAGAAGCCCTTGCCCTCTTCCGCGCGCTGCTGAACTTTCAACTGGCCCAAGATGGACTGCCAGGAGATGAAAGACTTGTGCCACTGGTTCTCGATCGCGCGCAAAGAACCTTCCGGCAGTTCGCTCATGTAACGGATGGAAGGAGCCGACCCGATCAGCCCATGCACATCTTCCTTCGTCGGCGTCCCGCTCTCGATGACGGAAAGAATCATCTCCAACTCCTGCGCGATGACGCTTTTGATCTCCAGAAACTGGTTTTCGTCCTCCGGCTGGAATTTCTTGCTCCGCGCCAGGGCGATGTAGTTATTGAACTGCTTCCAAACCTCGATGTAATTCTCCAGTTGGAGAATCAGTTGGTCCAGTTTCTTGTTCGCCATAAAAATTGTTTGTTCGACCGTCCTCTGGCGCTACTTCACCGGCGCCAGAAAGATCATCGCCCCGCCCCGCAATTCACGTCCCGTGATCTTGAGACCCGCATAATGGATGAAAACCTCTTTGAGAGGCAAGTTCACCGTTTGTGCTTTTAAAAACACTTCCAGCACGATGTTCCCGATCTCCTGCGTCAGCTTTTCGTCGAACGATCGCGGCAGCGTGGACGCCACGATGCGGCCCGTACGGTCGATCGTGAAACTGCCCGAGGGCAGTTTGGCCACGGCTGTCTCCGACGCCGTCTTGGAAAATAATCCTAGGAAACCCATTTGGTGCCCACTTCGTTCAAGGCCGCCGCCATATCACTCTGGGTGAAATTGCGCCGCAGCCCGACACATAATTCCTTGTCCGGGCGCGAAAGAAAGCCTAAATTTGATTGTACGCCCATTCCCTCCACTTTCATCAACTGTCCCGCCTTCAATTTCTCTCCCACCACGTGCAGTTGATGCATGAAACTGTGCACCCAAGCCGCCATCGCCGCCGGATTTTCGATGCCCCACGCGTCCACCTTGGACTTGTCGTTGACATCGACCGAGATCGCGAACTCAACACCGTGACAGCGTGACACGGCTCCCAACGGCGATGCTGTTCCTCCTTCTGCCACGCTCAGTTCGCCCTTGGCACTTACTTCCGTCGCCTGGGATTCATCGATGGCCTGCGCCGTATCCAGCAACAACCCTTGATAGGAACCCACGATCGTGCGGGGATGGCTTGGATCAGCCGCGAGCATCTCGAAATTTCCCGTCTTCCAGCTCATGATGCTCTTGAACGCCGCTTCACCACTCAACTCGCCCACCTGCGCATCGATCACATCTCCGTCCTGGATCCAGATGCGCGCCTCCACGGATTTATTCGTGATCTTCAGCACGGAGGAACTTTGTGAGAGACATTCCAACTGGATCAGATCCACCAGGCTCTTGCTCTGCACCCCGCGAAAACCGCCGGCCTCTTCCCGCTCCAGCAAGGACTCGATGCAATCCACAAACAATTGTACATCCGTCTTCTCATTAGGCTTTTCCAGATAGAGATCGATGCCCATCGCATAAGCGCGGGCGCGGATCTGCTCATCCACCATGGAAGTCATCACCACCGTGCGCAAGGCCGGGAAGCGGCGGCGCACGATCGTCAGCACCTGAAAACCGTCCATGCCCGGCATGTTCAGGTCCGTCAGGAGCAGCGAAAACTTCTCCGCATTCAGCAGCGCCAGCGCCCGGGCGCCAGAATTCGCGGTGAATACCTCCGGTTGGCTGGGCAACTTGCTCAACAGGTCCCGGTACAGGTCCAATAGGTCCTGTTCATCGTCTAGTATCAGGACTTTATGCCGTTCAGCCATAATCTCTTTCGCAGTAAATTTCTTGCTATCTAAATTCTTTTGCGCCACAAAAGGCAAGCGCACTTAATTGGTATCGACTGGTTTGCAGCCGATTTCAAGGACAACCTAGATCGCTCCAAATGCTAGGCTTTATAAAGAATCTCTTCGGAAAGGGCTCCGAAGACAATAAATCGACCACCTCTCAGCCTCCGGCACCCCCGGCGGCGCAACCTAAACCCGTCGCTGCTACGCCCGCCCCCGCAGCGCCTGTCGCCGCCCCGACCGGTGAGACCATCACGGTTTCGCTCAAGGGTGTAGTGGATAACCTCCCCTTGGAATTAAAGGGGCTGGTCACCGCGCACCCGCCGGATAACGCGACGATCAAGGTTTCCCTCCAGCGCGTGCTGGAAGGTCTCCCCAAGGGCAGCGTCAAGATCACTTACGCCGAACTGAAAGCCCAAGCCGGTGCCGGTTTCGGCGGCGATGCCTCCTTTGACCAGACTCCCGTGAGCCTGCCGCTCAAGGAAGTGCTCTCCAAGGTCAAGCCCGGCCAGTTCACCCGCCGCACCGATCAGAAGGCCATTGATGTCCCGGATGACATCAAACCCGTCTTCGGTGCCGCTGGCGATGCCCCGGACCACATCAAATCTGAACCCAAGAGCGCCCCGGCTGCGCCAGCGCCCGCTCCGGCCCCGAAACCCGCTCCCGTGGCCCCTCCGGCACCGGTAGCACCTGCGCCCGTACCGCAAGCCGCGAAACCCGCAGCGCCCGCGCCCGCGCCCGCACCGGCTCCGACGCCTGCGCCGGAACCGTCGGCCCCGATCAAGTCTTCGCTCGGCCTGCCTGATCCGGCATCCTTGCGGCCCTCCGCTCCGCCTGCGGCAGCGAAACCGACGACGGCGCCTGCGGCTGCTCCTGCATCCGCGCCCTTGCCTAAGATGGCTGCGTCCACTCCGGCACCGGCACCCGCCGCTGCCCCTGCAGCCGCCGCCACCGGTGGCACACTATCAAGCGGATTGGAAGCCTTGTTCGCCACTTGGCCGGAAGATCTGAAAGGTGAACTGGCCAAGCATAATCTCCCGGGACTCACCATCACCGTTCCTTTGGATTTGGTGGAACCCATGATGCGCAAGGGCAAGATTCTCTTCCCTTGGCCCCAGTTGCGTGGGTGGATCTCCCCCGCCTTACCCTCCTCGACCGGTGCCAGCCGCGATGCGGAAAGCCTCGAACTCCCGCTCAAGGTCATCATTCCTCTCTTCATGGCTGCTCGGAAGCCCGGTGCTAGCGCCCAGAAGACCATCGCCGTGGATAAGAACATCCCCGACGTGTTTTCCGGCAAATCAGCTCCGGCCCCTGCCGCCGCTGCGCCTGCTGCTCCAGCTCCTGCGGCTCCGGCCGCTGCTCCAGCACCCGCTCCCGCTGCGGCTCCGACCGCTTCCGGTCCGGCGGACTTGGTGGCCAAGGCCTCTGCCTTGCCTCACGTCGAGGGCGTCGTCGTCGCCTCCCCAGAGGGACTCAAAGTCGCCTCCCAGCTTCCTGCTGAGTTTAATTCGGACGCTTTCGCCGGTTTCGTTGTGGCTATGTTCAGCCGCATGAACCAGTTCACGGGCGATCTCAAATTAGGCGAGCCTAAGGCCGTCACCGTTCAGACCAGCACGCGCAGCCTGGCCATCATAAAATCCGGTCGCACTTTTTTGGCCGTGATTGGCAAGCCAGATGCTTCCCTGCCAGTGGAAGAACTTAAAAAACTTGCCGCAACCCTGAGCTAAAAACCGAACCTATCTATGGCAATCATCAACCAGGCGACCAAGGAAATTCAGGTCAAGATCGTCTATTACGGACCGGCCCAGTGCGGCAAGACGACCAACCTCGAGAAAGTCCATTCGGACGTCAAGACGACGAATCCCGAGGACAAGGGCAAGCTCGTCTCCTTGGCCACCAGCTCGGATCGCACCCT
>JAJNBN010000352.1 GCA_021156225.1 Verrucomicrobiota bacterium
TGAGTGCCCTTCGGCACCGCTTCCTTGGCCATCAGCAATGAGTTCTGGCGATTCTGACTGTCATAACCGGGGAGACTGATATTCTTGCCCCGGCCACCGATCTGCGGCTGGGCGATGGCGAGCATGATGCTAAATGACAACACCGCGAGCACCAGCAGGAGGCCGGTGTAGCGCAGCAAACTTTTCAGCCGGATCGTCATCGCGAATATTCTTCTACCAACGGTTTCCAGTGACCTTGCGCTTTCAAGATCATCTCGCAGACCTCGCGCACGGCACCGTCACCACCGGGGGCTTTCGTGACATAGTGCGCGACATCCTTGGCCTCGGCAATGGCATTTGCCACGGCGGCGGCGAAGCCCGCGCGCTTCAAGACGGCCAGATCCACGATGTCATCGCCCATGTAACAGACCTGCTCCCACGTCACCCCGGCCTGCTTCATCATGTCTTCGGCCGCTTGCGTTTTCGTCCCCGCCTTTTGCTGGTGTAAGTAATCGACCTTCAAATCCTTCGCGCGTTCAATGGTCGAAGTGGAGGGGCGGTTAGAGATCCAGCCGACTTTGAGGCCCTCCTTCTGCAACAAGCGCAGGCCAAGGCCGTCTTGAATGCTGAAGCGTTTTAGTTCCACGCCCTGCCCCATGATGATGGCGCCGTCGGTGAGGACGCCATCTACGTCACAGAGGAAGAGGCGGATGGCTTGGAGGCGTTTGCGTTGCGCTGCTTTGGATAAACTCATGAGCTGAAATTTACTTAACCGCTTCCCGCACTTTCAGCAGCGTTTTCAAGATGTTGGGCATATCGGCCAAGGGCACGGTGTTCGGGCCATCGCTGAGAGCCTTTTCCGGATCGGGGTGGGTTTCGATGAAGACGCCATCGGCGCCGGCGGCTACGGCGCAACGGGCGAGCACGGGGGCGAACTCCCGTTGACCGGCGGACTTGTCGCCACCGCCACCGGGCAATTGCACGGAGTGCGTGGCATCGAAAATGATGGGGAAGCCGAGCTGCTTCATGATGGGCATGGAGCGCATGTCGGCGACAAGGTTGTTGTAGCCGAAGGTCGTGCCGCGTTCGGTGAGGAGGAGCTTGTTGCCGCCGAATTCACCAGCTTTCTTCACCACTTGCCCCATTTCCTTGGGTGAGAGGAACTGGCCTTTCTTCACGTTCACCACGCGACCGGTCTCCACGGCGGCTTGGATCAAATCGGTTTGGCGGCAGAGGAAGGCGGGGATCTGGAGGATATCGATCATTTTCCCGGCGAGCTTAGCCTGCTCTTCGGTGTGGATGTCGGTCAGGACGGGCACGCCGAGTTTGTCACCGATACGGCGCAAGGTGGCCAAGCCTTCCTCGATGCCGGGTCCGCGGAAGGACTGGCCGGAGGTGCGGTTGGCCTTGTCGTAACTGGCCTTGAAAACATAGAGGATGCCGAGCCGGTCACAGGTCTTTTTCAGACTGGAACCGATCTTCAGGCAGAGCGCTTCACTCTCAATGACGCAGGGTCCGGAGATCAGAATGAACTTCTTTCCGGAGCTAAGCGCTTTCCACAAACTTGCAGGCGAACTCGTTGACACGCCGGGAGTTCTATCAGTGGAGGCGGGCGGTGGCAATGGCGGGGTGCGCCCCCTCTCCCCGGAGCGCCGAGCTAATAAGACGACTTCGCCGTCTCACCCGGGAAGAGTTTCTCATAAGCCACCGCTATCGCCGCAAAATTCCACGGCACCGTGAACAGCATCCCCACCCCGCAAAGCAACAGGCCCACAAAGTTCAGCAAACCGCCCACGATCAGCAGCAGGAACAACGAAAACCAGTTCTGCATCGAACGACGAAAACTGAGCTTCAGGGCGGCCATGAGGTCCAGCTTCTTATCTATGATGAGCGGATAAGTGAATTGCAGAAAGATGGTGACCAACCACGTCAGCAGGATGGAAAGAAAAACCCCTGCGACCATCAGCACGATCGCGCCGATCGAAGCCGCCTGAATCGCGTCCTGCGCCTGATTCGCAGACATGCCGAACAATCCCAGTGAGACCACACCCGCAATGGCGATGCCGATGCCCGGCAAGATGCACAGCATACCGATGAACGCAATCAATATGCCCGCCAGCATCAGTGGCACGAACTGCGGACCAAACCCGGCAAACGCCGTGCCCACCTGGCACTCCTTACCCCGCACCATCATGATGTAAAAATAAAGGAAGCCACCAAGAAGCGGACCATTTAAGAAAAAGTGTGCGAACGGGACGAAGCCCACGGCCAGAAAGGCGAGGAACACAAGCAAGGACGTGCCAATGGCAATAGCCATGTTCTGCTGAAACATCTCCCAGCCTTTGCCGAAACACTCGCCGATGCTCAAGTTGGCGGGGGTCCGTTTCACTTGTTCCGCCCACTCTTCGGGCGAAGGGAGACCTTGGGGGAGCGGTAACGCGGCGCCTCCGGACGAGGGCGGATTACCCGGGCTGGGAGCGGTCACGTTTTCGTAGGGCAACCATTCCGGCATGCCTTTGTGCCAGACGAGCGTGGTGCCGGTCACGGTGCCTTGCCGGACGAGTTCGGCCAATTGCTCGGCACTCACCGGTCCGTGCTGTTGTTTGTCGATTGCGTAAAACCATTCCATAGGATGTCTGCCCTTCGTTGGACCTATCCTGCCTCACGTGCGGGAAAAGACAAAGGAAAGCGATTCCAGTGCGGCACGGGGTTTGTAACGAGGAGCGTGTCTGCCGGTGCGAGAGAATGGTTTGAGAAATGATCGGAACGCGCCTAGGTTAGGTGGTTTCAGACTCAAACCAAAAGAGAATGATCATGAATAAGAATACGCTCTGTCTGTGGTATGACCACGATGCGGAAGAGGCGGCTAACTTTTATGCGCGGACCTTTCCGGACAGCAAGGTGGGAGCGGTGCATAAAGCACCCTCCGACTTTCCGGGAGGCAAGAAGGGGCAAGTGCTGACGGTGGAGTTCACGGTCTGCGGGATACCGTGCATTGGGCTTAATGGCGGAGATATCTTCAAGCACAGCGAGGCGTTCTCATTTCAGATCGCCACCGAGGACCAAGCTGAGACGGATCGTTATTGGAACGCGATTGTCGGCAATGGCGGCAAGGAGAGCGCGTGCGGCTGGTGCAAGGATAAATGGGGATTGTCGTGGCAGATCACGCCGCGGGTGCTCACGGAAGCGATGGCCAAGGGTGGTGACGTGGCGAAACGCGCGTTTGAAGCGATGTTGGAGATGGGGAAGATCGATGTGGCGAAGATTGAGGCGGCGGTGAGGGGGAAGTAGGCCAGTCGGCGGAGCGTGCCCGTCCTCGGGCACAGCCACGTGAAATGCTTCCGTTGGTATCGAATAAGTTTACCGCGAAAGAGAAGGAAGCCACGCACGTGGGCTTTTGGCAAAGTGTTAACTGCCTTTGCTTATGGACGTTGCTGTGCCCGAGGACGGGCACGCTCCACCCGATGCCTTGACATCGTGGGCGCGATTTCAAACACTGCCCGTTCCTATGGCAGAGCCAAAAGAGAATGTGTTGATGGAAAAGATCGTGTCGCTGTGCAAGCGGCGCGGGTTTGTGTTTCAATCGTCCGAGATCTACGGAGGTATCCAAGGCTTTTGGGACTACGGTCCGCTGGGCGCGGAGCTGAAACGCAACGTGAAAGACCTGTGGTGGCGCAGCATGGTGCACCAGCGCGATGACGTCGCGGGTCTGGAAGCCACCATCATCATGGCCCCGCAGATCTGGCGCGCGTCCGGCCACGTGGACACGTTCAGCGATCCGATGTGCGATTGTTTGCTCACGAAGAAGCGCTTCCGCGCGGATCAAGTGGATGAGCTAAGTGGCACGGCCTATCATTACACGGGCGCGAAGGACACCGTTTCCGGCAAGGAAAGCAACGAGCCTTACTCTGTCCTGCTCGCTCCGGGCAAGCCGCCGGAGAGTGCGCGCAAGACGGCCACGCTATTTTATCAGCAGCGCAGTCTGCAGAACATTGAACTGCTCGGTGAGAACACCGAGAAGCTCGAGAAGACCACGCGTTACAATCCCGAGAACGGTGGGCTGCTCACGCCGC
This sequence comes from Verrucomicrobiota bacterium, assembly GCA_021156225.1. Classification (GTDB taxonomy): domain Bacteria; phylum Verrucomicrobiota; class Verrucomicrobiia; order Limisphaerales; family JAEYXS01; genus JAEYXS01. Next base: position 4,053 of record JAJNBN010000352.1, read on the forward strand.
CGGTACCGTTCAACTTGATGTTCAAGACGTATGTCGGTCCGACGGCCACGGATGCTGACGTCGCTTATCTGCGGCCGGAGACGGCGCAGGCGATCTTTGCACAGTTCAAGAATGTGCTGGAAACATCCCGTCAGCAGGTGCCGTTTGGTATCGCGCAGGTCGGCAAGGCGTTCCGTAACGAGGTGACGCCGCGTAACTTCACCTTCCGCTCGCGTGAGTTCGAGCAGATGGAATTGGAGTTCTTCATCAAGCCTGATGAGGCCATCGAAGCCATCCACGGCAGCGTGGCGAAACCGACTGGACCGGGACATCCGGGCGAGCCGCAGCCGAACTGGGGCTGGCAGATCTGGCATCAATACTGGGTGGAAGAGCGCGTGCGTTTCTACGAGAACATCGGTATCTCGCGCGATACGCTGGGCTTCCATATCCAGACGCCGGAAGAGCTGGCGCATTATGCGCGGGCGACCACCGACATCCTGTTCAAGTTCCCCTTCAGCAAGGTGGATGAAAAAGGTGAGATGAAGGGTGAAGAGCTGGAAGGCATCGCGGCCCGCAGCGACTTCGACCTCTCGCAGCATCAGCGTTTCTCGGGCAAGAGCATGGGTGTGTTCGACGAAGAGTTGCGCACGGGCTGGGCCAAGCTGGACGACGCCAAGAAAGCGGATATCTCCAAGCGTTATTACGAGACGCGCCTGAAGTACATGCTCAAGACGGGCATACCGCAGGAGAAGGCCGAAAA